>JADGOD010000194.1 GCA_017883125.1 Acidimicrobiales bacterium | reverse complement strand
GATCGCTCGGAGAGTGGTTGGACGCCAGGACTACGACGACTGGCGATACAGATCGCACACGATGAGGAGGACGTCTCATGGATCACCGTCACACCCAAGCTGATCTGAAGGGCCCCGCATCGGAGCTCCGCAGGGAGATCCCCGAGGTCATGGCGGCCTTCGCGTCGTTGGCAAGTGTGTCCATGGGCGATGGTGAGCTTGAGGCGAAGACCAAGGAGCTGATCGCCTTGGCGATCGCGGTCACCAAGGAGTGCGATGGCTGCATCGCCGCGCACGCACGCGGTGCGGTGCGGCGTGGCGCGCCCCGCAGCGAGGTGGCGGAGATGATCGGGGTCACCATCATGATGAACGGTGGGCCGGGGACCGTATGGGGCCCACGGGCGCTCGAGGCATTCGACCAGTTCTCGACGTCTGCCTAGCTTGCTCGCTTCCCCTCGTCGTCGGGGAGCTGGGCCTTGACCTCGTCGGAGGGTTCGAAGAGGCCTCGGGGCCAGGCGTGCTCTACGGCCACCACGTTGATCTCGGTGGCGTAGAGGAAGAGTCTGGCGCCGAGGTTGAGCCAGAAGATCAAGCCCAGGATGATGGCGAAGAAGCCGTAGATCTCGCTGGTGCGGTGGAGCTGGTGGCTGATCAGGTACCCGCCCACCTGCTGCAAGGCCGTCCAGCCGAGTCCGCCGGCCAGGGCACCGGGCAAGACGGTGGACCAGGCTGTCTTCGGGGGGGCGAGGATGTGGAGCGCCAGCAGATAGGCCCCGAGGTTGATGGCGAACCCGACGAGGATCAGCAACGGGGCGAGCACGCCGGAGAACTGACCGAGATAGCCCGAGGCGGCGACCGCCGCCGAGACGGTGGTGAGGATCACCGAGGTCGCGATCACCATGAGGAGGAGCACGCCGCGGCCGGAGCGGAGCAACATGTTGGGCTCTTCGACGCGAGGCCGGCGCCACGCCTGGTGAGACGCCATCTGGAGAGCGGACGTCACTCCGAGCGCGCCCCAGAGCAGGAAGAGGGCCGAGGCCACGAACGTCAGCCAGCTCCCTCGGGACAGCGCGTGGATGTTGGAGGCCAGCCGCGTACCGATGACCGGGAACTGCTCCAGCGCCGAGTTGATCAGGTTCTTGGCTGCCTTCGAGTCCGGTCCCAGGATCTTGGATGCGACGGTGACGAAGAGGAGGAGCAGGGGGAACACCGAGAGCAATCCGTAGAAGGTGATCAGGGCCGCGTACATCCCCGCTCGGTCATCGCCATATCGTTTGATCACCCCAACGGGGAAGGCGGTCAGTCGGACCCTCTTCTGGAGTCCGTCGACAGCGTCAAGAGCCCGTCGCAGCGGCGGCGGAGGGAACGTCACCGCTTCCGGAGGCCCTGGTCACCGGTGGCCCGGCACCGTTGGTTCACGAGACCGGCGTGAACTCGCAAGGCAGGTGCTTGATGCCGTTGACGAAGCTCGAGCGAAGCTGCACTGCCGGCCCGGAGGCGTGGATGTCGGGGATGGTGGAGAAGAGCTCCCTGAACATGACGCCGATCTCCCGACGGGCCAGGTGGGCCCCCAGGCAGAAGTGCGGACCCGCAGCCCCGAAGCCGAGGTGGGGGTTGGGGTCGCGGGTGATGTCGAAGCGGTACGGGTCGTCGAAGACCTCGGGGTCGCGGTTGGCGGAGTTGTAGAAGAGGAGGAGCTTGTCACCTTCATGGAGCTCCACACCCGAGAGCACCGTATCCTGGGTCACCGTCCGGCGCATCCAGATCACCGGGGACGCCCACCGGACGATCTCCTCGACGGCGCTGGCGGTGTAGCGGGGGACGTCGGACTGCCAGAGCGCCATCTGGTCCGGATTCTCCGTCAGCACGTTGAGCCCGTGGGCGATCGCGGTCCGTGTCGTCTCGTTTCCGGCGGTGACGAGCAGGACGAAGAACGATGCGAGCTCCTGATCGGTCAGTGACTCACCGTCGATGGAGGAGTTGACGAGCGCCGAGGTGATGTCGTCGATCGGGTTGGCACGTCGGAGCTCCCCGAGCTCCTGCATGATCCCGGTCAGCTCCGCTCCGGCCGCCAGGAACGCTTCGATCGGGTGCTGGTCGCCGGTCACGTACTCGGGATCGCCCATCGAGAGGATCACGTTCGAACAGCGGAACACCGTCTCGTACTGGCTCTCGGGGACGCCCATCATGTCGCAGATGATCTTGAGGGGGAGCGGAGCGGCAACCTCGGTCACGAAGTCGCACGAGCCCTTCGACCGAACGCTCTGGACGACGTCATGGGCAACGGTCTCGATCGAGTCCTCGATGGCCTGGACCCGTCGAGGGTTGAAGGCGTTCGAGACGATCCGACGCAGTCGGGCGTGCCGAGGGTTGTCGGTCGAGATCATCCCGGAGAAGTACTCGACCATCTCGATGGGCATGTCGATGATCGAGACCGCTCCCTTGCCGGAGCAGAAGAGATCGGGGTGCCGACTGACCTCGGTGACGTCTTGGTGGCGGGTCAGCGCGTAGTAGCCGGGCCCGACCGGAAGTGGGATCGGTGAGCTCTCGTCGACCGGCTCGGCGAAGAAGGGCATTGGCTGCTCGTTGCGCAGCAGCGTGAACGCCTCTTCACGCTCGGACCAAGGCCGTGCCCAGAATTCAAGGTCTGAGAGATCGATCTCGTCGAGCGTCAGGCGTGCGGATGGCTGCATAGCTTCACCCTACTGATCTGCCCAATCCGGTGGTGGATCGCTCGGGCAGAGGATGGTGCACGAGAGCAGCGATGCTCCCGGCAGACTAGGGGGGAGCTTTGATCCGATCTCACCGACAGAGGAGTCCGATGACCGGTCCTGACGAACACCCCACCGCGACGCTTGACGACAACGAGCGCGCCCAACGCCTCTCGAGCTTGCGTGAGATCATCGAGCTGATGCGACCGGCAGTCCAGGCTGACGGGGGGGACCTGGTCCTGATCAGCGCCGACGTCGAATCAGGAGTCGTCGAGGTCCAGCTGCAGGGAGCGTGCTCGAGCTGCGCCGTCAGCTCCTCGACGCTGCAGGGTGGCGTCGACCGGATCCTCAGGGGGCGCCTCGACTGGGTCACCGAGGTCATCGGAGGCGTCGACGACGTAGATCCCGAGTCGGCGCCGACCGGGGTCGGGGGCTGGGTCCCTCGTGCGGATCTCTAGGCCAACGGAGGGATAGTCCACACCCGGGCGTATCATTAGTTAGCAAAACTAACTAATATGGAGGCATGACCTCCGCTGCGAACGCTCACCAGGTATCAGATCTCGACGTCGCCTCCAGGCTCCGTACGGCGGTGACCCGGCTCAACCGTCGTCTCCGCCAGCAGTCACTCGGCGGGATCTCCCCCGCACAGGCCTCCACCCTGGCGATTACCGCTCGCCTGGAGAACCCCACGCTGGGGGAGCTGGCTCGGGCTGAGCAGATCCAGCCGCCCACGATGACGCGGCTGATCGCCGGCATGGAAGAGGCGGGTCTGGTCGAACGATGCGCCGACGATCGTGATCGACGGATCGTGCGCGTTGCCGTCACCCAGAAGGGCCGAGGGGAGCTCAAGCGGATCCGAACGATGAAGAACGAGTACCTCATGACGCGACTTGAGGCGATGGACGAGGTCGATCGGGAGGCGGCGAGCAGGCTCGTCACGCTCCTCGAACGCCTCGGGGACGAGCGATGAGTTCGGTCGGCCGGGCGACGCGTCGGACGTTCAGCGCCCTTCAGGTCAGGAACTACCGCCTCTACTTCTACGGCCAGACCATCTCGCTCTCAGGGACGTGGATGCAAGCGCTCGCCCAGGGGTGGCTGGTGCTCAAGCTCACCGGCAGCGGCGTGGACCTCGGGATCGCCGTCGCTCTGTCCTTCACTCCAATGTTGGTCATCGGATCGTGGGGCGGCCTGGCGGTCGATCGACTTCCGAAGCGGCCGATCCTCATCGCTACCCAGGTGGCGAGCGCGGTCCTTGCGCTGACCCTTG
>JADGOD010000193.1 GCA_017883125.1 Acidimicrobiales bacterium | reverse complement strand
TGAAGCTCAACCTCCGCTTCGAGCGCCACAACTCCCAGAGGGACGTGGTCGGCTCGGATTCAGGCTGAACCGACTGGTTCGACCTCCCTCTATGGGGTCTCGTGCCCGACATCGACGTGGTGTGCCGCCGTCAACAGCAAGGGCTACGTGGCGACCAACTAGAGATCGATCCTTGGCCGCCCTCTATCGCCGGTCATGGGTGCCGCCGAGCCCACGAGCGAGGTTGGTTTACCCCCCCTCAATCGCAAGGGGTCAGTGCAGAATCCGAAAAGGTGCGCACGTGAGAGAGTGTCCGGGTGCAAAACCTTGAGGCGACGATCATCATCCCCGCCTTCAATGAATCGGACCGTCTCGAGCAGGGATTCTCCCGATTGGAGACGGCTGCACACGAAGGTCGGCTCGACTTCGCCTCGACCGAGGTGATCTTCGTCGACGATGGCAGCAGTGACGAGACCTCTGAGGTGGCGTCAAAGATCGCGAGCAGACTGCCCCACGGATCGGTGGTGATCCAGCCTCAGAACTTCGGCAAGGGAGCGGCTGTCCGCGCTGGGGTCCGAGCGGCGAGAGCACCACGATTGGTCTTCACCGACGCCGATCTCGCCATCGACCCCCGACAGCTTCCGAGCTTGCTATCCGCCCTCGACGCTGCACCTGTTGCGGTGGGATCACGGGCGATTCGCGGCCACATCGACTACGGAACGTGGTTGAGGACCCGGGCCGGCCGAACGTTCAACCTGATCGTCCGGCGCTTGAGTGCCATCGACCTCCGTGACACCCAGTGCGGCTTCAAGGGTGCTCGGACCGCCCACGCAAAGATCCTGCTCCACTGGACGACGATCCAGGGATTCGCCTTCGATGTCGAGTTCCTGGCCCGCGCCCGAAGCCTGAACTGGGAGATCGCCGAGGTTCCCGTCTCATGGCGTGACGTCCCCGGGAGCCACGTCGATGTCGCCCGACACTCGCTCGCCATGTTCACCGACCTCGTTCATGCCAGGCTCCGGTCGCGTTCGCTGCCCAACCTCTACGGCCTCGAAGGCCTCGACCTAGGCGGCCTCGACGCACTGGCCGCTGCCTGTGAGGGCACCAGCCTCGAAGCAGCACCGGTGATCACCGACCGGTTGGGGCGTGTCAGCGTCCTCGCCGCCCTCCACAGCGATGCGGAGGCCTCAGAGGTGCTTGGGGCGCTTGCGACCACGTTCGGAGGGGCGATTCGGCCCTTCTCGGTCAACGAGCTCCGATCCGCCGTCCGCGTGGAGCCCGCCCTGCGTTCACGGGGCTGAGATCGCAGAGCCGCCCGGGTCGCCCGACTGATTGCTCGGTAGCATCAGACCATGGACGATTCGGCTCCTCTGCGTGTGCCGCCGGCCTCGGCGGAGATCGTCTCGCTCCGCCCGCCTGCCGATGAGCCGGTCCTCGACGATCCCCGACGTGGCGATGTCGATGAGTGGGGGCGCTCGGAGCGAACCAGGGCCATCCTGCGGGCCGTCTACGAGCCGTTCTACTCGAAGTGGTTCCGGGTCGAGTGGGAGAACTTCGATCGGATCCCGACCTCGGGCGGTGCGCTTCTGGTCGCCAATCACGCCGGTGCGATCCCGTCAGATGCGCCGGTGATCATGCACGGCATCGAGACCCGCCTCCACCGCCCCGTCTACGGGTTGGCGGACTACTTCTTCAGAGCTGTGCCCTTCGTCGGGACGCTCTGGTCTCGGGCCGGAGGCGTCGCCGCCCGACCCGAGAACGCCGTCCGCCTCCTCAGGGACCAGGGCCAGCTCGTCCTGGTGTTCCCAGAGGGGACCAAGGGCTCGTCGAAGTCCTTCTCCGACCGCTACCGACTGCGGCGCTTCGGTCGCGGCGGCTTCGTCGAGATTGCCATGCGCTCCGGGGTCCCGATCGTGCCGATGGCGGTGATCGGCTCCGAGGAGACGATGCCCACGCTGTTCAAGATCCCGGCGCTCGCCAAGGTCTTCCGCACGCCGTACTTCCCCGTCACCGCCAACGTGCTCGCCATGGGTCCGCTCGGCTACGTCATCCCGTTCCCGGCCAAGATCCGCATCTCGGTCCTCGAGCCCATCACCGTCGACGTCGAGCCCGGCCTGGAGCGCTACCCTCGCTCGGTCGTCCTCGAGGAGGCCGAACGGATCCGGGGGCAGATCCAGGACCAGGTCCTCGAGCTCCTCAAGGCTCGCCACAGCGTCTGGAGGGGCTGAGATGGGCCACAGGGTCCTCGTCACCGGAGCCGACACCTTCTGGGGCGGGCATACCATCCGAGCCATGGAGGGCGACCCCTCGGTCGAGCTCGTCCTCGGCATGGGCCAGCACGACCCGGTGGTCTCACTCGAGCGAGCGGAGTTCATCCGGTCGGATCAGACCTACTCGATCCTCAACCGCCTGGTCCACGCCACCAAGGTCGACACGATCATCCACACCTTCCTCATCTCGGACTCGACAAACGTCCCCGAGCGCTCGCTCCACGAGATCAACGTGATCGGGACGATGAACCTGCTGGCCGCCGCCGGCGCCACGGGCTCCCGCGTGACGACGGTCGTCGTCAAGTCATCGACGAAGGTCTACGGCGCCACCGAGCAAGACCCCTACATGTTCTCCGAGGAGATGCAGCGATCACGAGCGACCTCGACGATGGTGGAGCGCTCGCTCATCGAAGCCGAAGCGCTGGTCGACGACTTCGCTATCGACCATCCCGAGATCTCCGTCGCCGTCCTGCGCTGTGCCAACGTGCTCGGAGGTGGCATCGGCACCCCGCTCACTAGGAACCTCTCTCGATCGTTCTGTCCGGTGATGATGGGGTTCGACCCGCTCCTCCAGTTCGTCGAGGCGACCGACGTCGTCCGGGCCCTCGAGCACGCCGTCCACCACCGGCTCCGGGGTCGCTTCAACGTGGCCGGTGATGGACGGCTCCCGTGGTCAGAGGTCCTCGCCATCGCTGGCTGCCGACCTCTTCCCGTGCCGAGCTCGATCAGCCGGCTGCTGTTGGCCCCGCTCACCGCCACGAAGGTCTATGAGCTGCCCGACGAGCTCGTGGACCTTCTGCGCTTCGGGCGAGGGGTCGACACCGCGCTGCTCAAGAGCACGGGGTTTCGCTATCTGTTCACCAGCGCGGGCGCCGTCGAGTCGTTCGCCAGGGACAAGCGCGAGACCCGATCCTCCGGCAAGCCGGCGGCGCCATACCGCTACGAGCACGATGTCGAGCAGTTCTTCCGTCACTCTCCGGCCGTCGTCGACCGGGAGTGATCCTTCAGGGACCCTCGATCCAGCTCTCCATGAACTCGTCTCGCCGAACAACCCACTCTTC
>JADGOD010000002.1 GCA_017883125.1 Acidimicrobiales bacterium | reverse complement strand
CGTGATCGAGCCCGGCGGGCGGCCCTGGCTTGATGCCGGTGGCCATCAGCGTGCTGACCAGCGCCTCGCAGAACTCGGTCTCGAACTCCTCGGGCGACAGCGCTGTCGGATCGTTGCGCTCGGGAGCGAGACGGGAGCGAGGGCCCCTCGTAGGAGCGGAAGCGGCTCTGGTCGCGGTTGACCGCCCGGACGTCAGCGTGCTTTGACAGCACCCAGAAGCCGCCGCCGGTCCGCTCCGTCCCCGGCGTCTCGGGGTGGCGCCACACCGGCGCCTCCTCTCGCAGGAAGGTGAAGACCTCATGAGGGAACCCGTCGCGATAGAGGTCAAGGTCGGTGAGGTCAATCTCGTCGAGGCTTGTTGGCGAAGTTGCTGGTCCAGTCGTCACGCTCGGCATCTTAACTATCTTTACCTATGAGAGGCGGGCCGGCGATCCGGCGCCGACCCTCCGAAACCCGAGCTCTCGGAGGCCCCGTCCGGGTCCGACCACCGAGCGTGGACCTCGCCCTGCTTGACGACGGGCCGAGGTGATACCAATGATGGAAAGAGTGAGTGCCCACCAACTAGTGGCCGGGCATCGGGAGCGACGAGTGACGGAGGACCAGACACGATGAAAGCTGATGTGGATGCCGATCGATGCCAGGGTCACGCTCGGTGCTGGCAGATCTGCCCGGGCTTCTTCAGCCTCGATGAAGAGGGCCACGCGTACGTCGAGAGCAGCGACGTCCCCGTCGAGCTCGAGTCCAAGGTCCGCGACGCCGCGGAGAACTGCCCAGAGCGAGCCATCACCCTGAGCTGATCGTCTCGGCCCCGGGCGGCTGGGCAGCGAGGGCGCAGAGCAAGGCCGCCGCGGCGAGATGAGTAGAGTGTGTGCTTACTTTGCTAGGTTGAGAGCCATCGGCGCCGACGTGCGGATGCTGTGACGGGCGCGTCCCGGCAGGCTGACGATGATTGAGAGTCTCCCTTGGGATCCATGGAAGGTCATGTAGCGATCGTTACCGGTGCAAGCCGCGGGATCGGCCAGCGCATCGCCGAGCTCTTCGCAGAAGAAGGGGCAGCTGTCGCGCTCGTCGCTCGAACCGTCGAACCGGGCACCTCGAGCCTGCCGGGCTCCATGGACGAGGTCATCGACCGCATCAAGAGCAAGGGCGGCCAGGCGGTGGCCATCCCGGCCGACCTCACGAATCCGGACGAGGTCGAGACGATCGTGGAGCGGGCCGAGGCGGCGCTGGGCCCCGTCGACACGCTGGTCAACAACGCCGGCGTCAACTTCTACGGTCCGGCGCTCGCGATCCCCGATCGTCGCTTCGGCGTGATGATGCAGATGATGGTGCGGGCGCCCTTCCGGCTCTGCCAGCTCGCGGTCCCCGGGATGATCGAGCGGCGTCGGGGCTGGGTGCTCAACATCACCTCCAAGCAGGCCCGTCACCCCATGGGTCCTCCCTACCCGGACTGGGCCAGCGACGGCAGCGTCCCCTACGGGATGTGCAAGGCCGCGCTCGACCGCCTCACCACCGGTCTGGCAGCAGAGGTCTACCCCCACGGGGTGAGCGTCAACGCGCTGGGCACGATGGGCCTGGTCATGACGCCGGGCGTCGCGGCGGTCTCGCCCCACACGCCCGACAACGCACCGGTCGAGCCAGATGATGCGATGGCGGAGGCCGCGCTGCAGCTCTGCAGCGCACCGTCGGGGAGCGTCACCGGCCAGATCACCTACAGCATGGACCTCCTGGGCCGCCCCTTCACCGAGGGCCCCTGGTCGCTGTCGGGGACCTTCTGAGCGTCGAGCGCTCCTCCTCAGGCCGACGGCAGGGCGCTCCACTCGATCCCTTGACAGCACCACGAGAAGAATGAAGACTCACTCATTATGCGCAGGGCTCCCCCGGATCGCCCTGGTCGAGAGGACGGCTGATGCACGACCTAGTCATTCGCGGCGGTGAGGTAGTCGACGGCACCGGTGCGGCCCCGAGGCGTGCGGACGTGGCCATCGACGGCGATCGCATCACCGAGGTCGGCGTCGTGAACGAGCCGGGCAGGCGACAGATCGACGCCGAAGGCCGGATCGTCACCCCCGGGTTCGTCGACATCCACACCCACCTCGACGCGCAGCTGTTCTGGGATCCCGTGGCGAGCCCATCGTGCTGGCACGGCGTCACCACGGTGGTGATGGGGAACTGCGGCGTCACCTTCGCGCCAGTCCGCCCCACGGAGCACCGCTACCTCGCCGAGCTCATGGAGGCCGTCGAAGACATCCCGGCCGACACGATCATGGAGGGCCTGGACTGGAGCTGGGAGACCTACGGGGACTACCTCGGTGCGCTGCGCAAGAGCCCTCTCGGGGTCAACGTCGGCGGCATGGTCGGGCACTGCGCGCTCCGCTACTACGTGATGGGGCCGCGCAGCCTCGATGAGGCGCCCGCCACCGCGGACGACCTCGCTCAGCTGGCCGTGGTGGTCGGCGAGGCGATCGACGGCGGGGCGCTGGGGTTCTCGACCTCTCGCAGCTTCATGCACACCGTTCCGGACGGGAGGCCGGTCCCGGGCACCTACGCCCAGACCGACGAGCTCCTGGCGATCGCCGGGGCGCTCGCCAGCCGAGGCCGCGGCACCATCGAGGTGGTGCCCCGCATCGGCGAGCGCGACGGACCAGAGCGAGAGAACTCGGTCGCAGAGCTGGCGTGGATGGAGGAGGTCAGCCGCGCCTCGGGTCGGCCGCTCACCTTCGCCATCACCCAGAGCGACCGTCGCCCGGGCCTGTGGTCATGGGTGATGGATCAGGTCGCCGAGGCCCGCGGTCGCGGAGCCGACCTCCGACCGCAGACGACCGTCCGGGGCAGCGGGATCCTCTACGGCCTCGTCGGCCGGACCCCCTATGACGAGCTGCCGAGCTGGGCCACGCTGATGGCGACCCCGTGGACAGATCGGCTCGGCGCACTCAGGGCCGAGGGCCTGCGCGAGCAGCTCGCCGCGGAGGCATCCGCACCGATCGAGGCCACCGGGCCGCTGGCACCCAAGGATCCCTCGAAGCTCTACCTCCTCCCTCCCGGGACCGCCCACTACGACGTCAGCGCGGCGAACAGCCTGGCCGCCGAGGCGGCACGGCGCGGCGGGACCCCCGCCCAGGCCTTCATCGACTTCACCCTCGAGACCGACGGGCTCGGGCTCCTCTACTACCCGGTGCTGAACCAGGACCTCGACGCGGTGGGCCAGATGCTCCTCAACCCCGATGTGCTCCTCGGCGTCGGCGATGCAGGCGCGCATGTGGCGCTCACCATGGACGCCAGTCAACCCAGCTACCTGCTCAGCCACTGGGTCCGCGATACCGGTCACCTCGACCTTGGTCGGGCGATCTACAAGCTCAGCTTGGAGGGCGCGCAGCTCTTCGGGCTCCAGGACCGAGGAGTCGTCGCCCCCGGCTGCTACGCCGACCTGAACGTCATCGACCTCGAGGGGCTAGACCTCAAGACCCCCGAGATGACCTGGGACTTCCCGCTCGGCGCCAGCCGCTTCGTCCAGCGCGCCCATGGCTACGACTACACCCTCGTCAACGGCGAGGTCCTCATCGATCACGACGAGATGACCGGGGCCCGCTCAGGCTGCGTCGTCACTCCGGGCTGAGCTACCCGGCTCGCATCCTTCGTTGGTTGTCCGTCTCGCCACCCTCCGGGCGGCGAGCTCAGCCGGCGGTGCCGAGGCGAGGACCCGGCGTGAAGGTGATGGGCACCGAGAGCGGCGCACGGCTGAAGACCGAGTGGAAGCGGATGGGCTTGGCCTCTTCGGGGATCTGGATGTCGACGAGCCGCTTGGTGAGCTCCTCGAGGGCGACGCGCAGGTTGAGGCGGGCCAGGTTCGATCCCGCACAGCGGTGTGGGCCTGCACCGAAGGTCAGGTGGCGGTTCGAGCGGCGATTGATGTCGAAGCTGTCAGCGTCGCCGAACTCGCCCTCGTCATGGTTGGCGGAGGCCCAGTAGATCATGACCTTCTCGCCCTGCTTGATGCTCTTTCCCCCGAGCTCGGTGTCACAGGCTGCCGTCCGGCCGACGCCAGCGAAGGGAGAGTCCAGGCGCAGCAGCTCTTCGACCGCTTGGGGGATCAGCTCGGGCTGTGCTCGGAGCAGCGCGGGGATCTCAGGCTGCTCGGCGAAGCGGATCATGAACTGCCCGAGCGCACCCGAGGTGGTGTCGAGGCCGCCCAGGATCAGCAGCTGGATCACGCCCCAGACCTCCACGTCCTCGATGGGCCGGCCGTCGATGTCCGCCTTGATCACGGCATCGACGACGTCGCCCTTCGGCGGCTGGCTGCGTCGCTGCTCGACGAAGTCCTTGATCCACTGGACGAGCTCCCCCCAGAGCGCCTTCGCCTGAGGGTTGCCCGGCTCCTGCGCCGCGGTGGAGAGCGCGTTCACCCGCTCTGCCTCGTCGAGCGGAGCGCCGAGGGCGAGCTCGAAGAAGGCCAGCCCCGGGAAGGGCCTGGCGAAGTCCTTCTGGAAGTCGCAGCTCCCCGCCTCGATGAAGTCGTCGATGAGTCTGGTGACCAAGGCCCGGGTGGGCTCCTCCCAGGGAGCGACCTTGGCCGGGGTGAAGAAGGGGTTGATCAGCCGCTTGTAGATCCGATGCTCTGGGGGATCCAGGTGCTCGGGGATGGCGGGGAGGGTCATCTCCGTGGCGGGGATCGAGATCCCCAGTGCCGAGGAGTAGGTCTCCCAGTCCTGAGCCACCTTGAGGACGTCCTCATAGTCGGTGACGATCCAGTACCCCTCGTGGGCGTCGCTGTGGACCACCGGGCACTCCTGGCGCATCTTGCGCAGCGTGGCGGTCAGGTTCTGGCCGAGCACGGGCTCGCGGTAGTCGAAGTGGCTCCTGCGCCACTCATCCGACAGCGGCCTGACCTCTGACGAACTCGAACCCATGACTCCCCCTTGACGCGGCGACCGGCCAGAGCCGGCATGGTGAACCGAAGTGTAACAGGGTGAGCAAGCACTTACTCTGTGCGTGTAGGCTCACATTCACACTGGTCGAGAGGACTGAGGAGAACGAGATGGCGACACCCGACGGACTGCCCGTGATCGATGCTGATTCGCACTGGTGCGAGCAGCCTGACTTCTTCACCAAGAACGCCCCCGCTGCGATCCGCGACCGAGTCCCCCGCGTCGAACACGCCAACGGCCGGCTCATGTGGGTGATGGACGGGCACCCGATCGGTGGCTACAGCGCCGGCGGGGTCATCGACGTCGACGGACACAAGGAGGACGCGGAGGTCGCGCTCCACCAGTGGACCTCGGACCAGATCCACCACGGCGCCTGGGACCCCAAGGTCCGGCTCGGGGTGCTGGACGAGACCGGCATCGACAACCAGGTGATCTTCCCGAGCACCATCGGCCTCGGGGGCCAGGAGCTCGGGCTCGTGGATGACGAGTCGCTCTGCCTCCAGGTGATGCAGCTCTACAACGACGTCCAGGCCGAGTACCAGGCGGACTCCGACAACCGGCTCCTGCCGATGCCGCTCATGCCTGCGTGGAGCGTGGAGCGCTGCGTCGCGGAAGCCAAGCGCGTCGGTGCGCTGGGCATGCGCGGCGTCAACATGACCTCGGACCCCCAAGACCTCGGCGCTCCGGATCTCGCCAGCCGCGACTGGGACCCCCTCTGGGAGACCTGCACGGAGCTCGAGCTCCCGGTGCACTTCCACATCGGCGCGTCCATGACGGCCATGGGCTTCTACGGCAAGTACTCCTGGGCCTCCCACCCGTCGAACACCAAGCTCGCCATCGGCGGCACCCTGCTGTTCATCGGCAACGCCAGGGTCGTGACCAACGTCATCCTCTCGGGCATGTTCGACCGTCACCCGGACCTCCAGATGGTCTCAGTGGAGAGCGGTATCGGCTGGGTCCCGTTCATCCTCGAGACGATCGACTACGAGATGGCGGAGAATGCCCCCAGCGAGCTGGCGAAGCTGAAGAAGATGCCGTCGGAGTACTTCAAGTCCAACCTGTACGCGACCTTCTGGTTCGAGAACAACCAGAACAAGCTCGCGAACCTGGTGGAGGCCGTCGGCGAGGACCGGATCCTCTTCGAGACGGACTTCCCGCACCCGACCTGCCTCTACCCTGGCCCCCTCGAGGCCGTCTCGGAGAAGTTGACCACGATCAGCCCGACCGCACGGGCCAAGATCCTCGGTGGGAACGCCAAGGCGCTCTACCGCCTCTAAGTCCCGCTCCCCTGTGGAGCCACTCAGCACCAGCCGCCTCTCAGGGCGACCGATCGGAGCACCGATGGACCTTCTGCTGCGCCAAGCCACCTTGATCGACGGGACCGGCGACCCTGCTCGTCTGGCCGACGTCGCCATCACCGCCGATCGCATCAGCGCGGTCCGACCCCCCGGGGAACTAACCCCGACCGAGGAGACCCAGGTCGTCGACCTCGGCGGCCTCACCCTCGCACCCGGGTTCATCGACATCCACACCCACTACGACGCGCAGATCCTCTGGGACGGCGACCTCACGCCCTCGAGCTGGCACGGCGTGACCAGCGTGGTGATGGGGAACTGCGGCTTCGGCGTCGCCCCCACCAGGCCCGAGCACCGCGAGATCATCGTCCGGCTCCTCGAGAACGTCGAGGGCATGTCGATGGAGGCGCTCGACGCGGGGATCGACTGGTGCTTCGAGACCTTCCCCGAGTACCTGACGGCGCTCGACGGGCGTGCCAAGCGCCTCAACGTCGGGGCCTTCCTCGGGCACTCCCCGCTGCGGCTCTTCGTCACCGGCGGCGAGGAGCGTCCGGCCACAGCAGCCGAGATCGAGACCATGCGCGAGCTGCTCCGAGAGGGGATCGCCGCCGGGGCGATCGGCTTCTCGACCTCACGCCAGCCCGCCCACCAGGGCGCCTTCGGCCGGCCGGTGCCCAGCCGGTTCGCCGAGGTCGACGAGGTCTACGCCCTAGCCTCGGTCCTCGGAGAGATGGGCAAGGGCGTCATGCAGGTCTCGATCGGGCCGGGCCTCTTCATCGACGAGTTCTCGGACCTGGCGGTCCGCTACGGCATCCCCGTGACCTGGACGGCCCTGGTGGCCCGAGCCGACAAGCCGGGCGCCGCCCTCCGCTCTGTCGAGCGCGGCAGCCGCCTGCCTGGCGAGGTCTACCCGCAGATCGCGTGCCGGCCGATCGTGATGCAGATCAGCATGGCCGATCCCTTCCCGCTCGCCGAGGTGGATGAGTGGAAGGAGGTGCTCGCACGGCCTCGCGCCGAGCGGGCCGCGCTGCTCAGCGATCCCACCTGGCGCGACCGCGCCCGCCCGACCACCCTCGCGACCTGGAGCCACCGCTGGTCGAAGATCGACGTCGAGGAGACGAACACGCACCACGACGTGGTCGGGATCCCCCTCGACCGGCTGGCCGCCGAGCGGGGCACGACGCCCTTCGACCTGATGATCGACCTCGCGCTGAGCGACGACATGGCCACGCGCTTCAGGGTCGTCATGGACAACGACGGCGACGAAGAGGTGGGCCAGCTCCTGGCCGACAAGCGGACGCTGCTCGGTCTCTCTGACGCCGGAGCACACGCCAGCCAGCTCTGCGATGCCTGCTACTCGACGCACCTCCTCGGCCACTGGGTCCGGGAGCGCAAGGCGCTCTCGCTCGAAGACGCCGTCTGGCGGCTCACCGGCCATCCGCACCAGGCGTTCCGCATCGCCGATCGGGGCCTCGTCAAGGAGGGCTTCTTCGCCGACCTGGTGGCCTTCGACCCTGCGGTGATCGGGACCACCCCCGTCGAGCGCGTCTCGGACCAGCCGGGAGGGACCGACCGCCTCGTCGTCGGGAGCACCGGCGTCGAGCACATGTGGGTCAACGGCGTGGCCACACGCGCGCACGGCGAGGACATCGCCGACGTGTCCCCGGGACGCCTCCTGCGCTCATGACGGCGAGCGCGACGAGCGGGGCAGGTGCACCGCTGGCCGGGCTCAGGGTCATCGAGGTCTCCTTGGGCCTCAGCGCCGTCGGCGCCGGACTGGCCTCGAGCCTGCCCGGGACTCTGTTCAGGGACCTCGGCGCAGAGGTGCTCAGAGTGCAGTCCGCAGTCCGCTCGACGCTCGACGCCGACGTCGAGTTCTCGGCCGTCTGGGACCGAGGCAAGGACATCGTCGAGGTCGACCTCGACGACGCCGGTCACCTCGCAGCGACGATCACCGCCCTGGCCGCCGAGGCCGACGTCGCGTTCATCTCCGGACCCGAGCGGCTGATCGAGGGAAACGGCTGCGGCTATCCGGACCTGGCCCGCGCCAACCCCCGGCTCGTCTGGGCGCGCATCCGGCCCAGCTCTAACGCAGGCGGGTCGATCCCCGACCTCGAGCTGCTCGTCCAGGCGCGTGCAGGCCTGCTGACGCAGATCCGAGGACACCGGCCCGGGCCGATCTTCGGGGACCTCACGGTGGCCAGCGCCGGTGCCGCGCTCTCTGCCGCCGTGGGAGCGCTCGCGTGCCTCTACGAGCGCGAAGCCACGGGAGCCGGTGGCTGGGTGGAGACCTCGCTCTACGACGGGCTCCAGGCGATCTTGCCCATGATCATCGGTCGCGTCGAGGTGCCCTCGGGGGCCACCCGGCTGCTCTGGGAACAGCAGGGCCCCTCCGAGAGCCGCGCCTACCGCTGCGGAGACGGGGAGTTCCTCCAGCTGTGGTTCGGGGCGAAGGGCGCCTACGAGGAGTTCCTCGAGCACATGGGTGACGCTCCCAGCGAGGCCGGCTACACAGCGGACCTGGTGAGCGGAGCGATGGTCGATCGCAGCACCCGCTGGGCGGAGATGTTCGCCAGCCGCGACCGGTCTTCGTGGATCCAGGATCTCGCTGGCCAGGCCTTCCGCTGTGAGCCCGTGTTGCGCCCGGGTGAGGCTCTGCTCGATGCCCACGTCCGTGAGATCGGCCTGAGCGCCGACTTCGAGGTCCCAGGCCGCGGGGTTGTCACCGCCCTCGGAACGGTGGCGCAGGTCAGCCCGAGCGCCACGACAGGCGGTGACGGGAGCCGTCCGTCGTCGAGTCCCACGTCGAGGCTCCTGTCGGGCGTCAGGGTCCTCGATCTATCGGCCTATCTGGCGGGACCGATCACGCCTCTGATCCTCGCCGAGCTGGGCGCTGACGTGGTCAAGGTCGAGCCCCTGACCGGTGACGTGCACCGGACGATGGAGCCGATGTTCGCGGCCGGCCAGCGGGGAAAGCGGGCGATCGGCCTCGACATGAAGGCAGCTGATGCTCCCCGCATCCTCGAACGGCTCTTCCAATGGAGCGACGTCGTCCACCACAACTCCCGGGTCGGGCTCGCCGAGCGTCTCGGCTACGACGAGGAGACCGTGCGTCGCGCCAACCCCGATGCCGTCTACAGCTTCGCCAGCGGCTTCGGGGCTGAGGGTCCCCGCGCACCCCTGGCTGCCAATGACCACCTCATGCAGGCGCTGTCAGGCATCGAGGCGTCCCAGGGCGGAGCGGCGCAGCCCCCGACCTTCCTGGTCTGGGGGGCCATCGACGTGACGAGCGGCTGGCTCTCTGCCGCGTCGGTGCTCGCCGCCCTCTACGCCCGACGCCGCAGTGGGGTCGGCCAGTCGGTCTCGACCTCACTCCTCGGCGCAGCCCTGCTCCTCAAGTCCGGTGCCTTTGTCTCGGACGGTGCCGTGGTCCAGGGGCCCGTGCTCGACGATGAGCAGACGGGCTACGGCGCGGCCTACCGCATCTACCGGGCCGGCGACGGCGCCTGGCTGGCGCTGGCCATCCCCGACGCAGGGACCTGGGAGCGACTCGGGGCAGTGGTGGACCTCGCCGAGCTGGGGGACGTGCCCCCGCCGTTGCGGCGCCGCGCTGGTGAGCGCCAGCCAGCCGAGGTCCTGCTGGAGGAGGCGTTCGGGACGAAGACCGCCGCGGTGTGGATCGCGGAGCTCCAGGCGGCGGGCATCCCCGTTGAGCTTGCCGTCGAGAGGGATCGGGCGGGGTTCATCTCGGGGATCCTCGACGACCCCGTCAACCGTCAGCTGGGTCGCGTGGCCAGCTACCCCTGGGGGGCGAGGGGGCTGCTGGAGCAGCCCGGCTTCGCACTGCGCCTCGGCCCCCAGCCCCGACCCTCGGCGCCTGCAGCCATCCCCGGCCTCGGGGAGCACGGCGCCGAGATCCTCGGCGCCCTCGGCTTCGATCCCGAGGAGCAGGCCACTCTGGCCGCGTCTGGCACCGTCGCACCAGCTCGGGTCTAGGGCTCGGGGACGCCTCGGAGGTAGGGCGCCATCATCAGGGGGGTGACGCTCAGCACCCCTGACTCGACAGGGAGCGTGACCCCCGTGATCCACCGAGCCTCGTCGCTGGCCAGGAAGCCTACGGCCCAGCCGACGTCCCAGCCCGTCCCGGGCGTCCCCAGCAGACCGGCCTCGGAGCGGAGCTGGTTCATGTACTCCGCCCTCGGTCCGGGAGCGGAGACCGACATGACCATGGGGGTCGTGATGTGGCCGGGCGCGACGGCGTTGACGCGGATGCCCTGGCGACCGTGGGCGAAGGCCATGTCCACGGTCATCGCCAGCAGCCCGCCCTTGGCCGCCGAGTAGGCCAGGGTGCCGTCGCCTCGAAGTGCCGAGATCGACGAGATGTTGACGATGGAGCCGGCGCCCTTCTCCGCCATGACCGGCACCGCGTACTTCGACGAGAGGAACGCCGTGCGCAGGTTGATGTCGAGCGCTCGATCCCACGCCTCCTCCGTGGTGTCCACCACGGTCCCGAGCGACGCCAGGCCGATGTTGTTCACGAGGATGTCGACGGTTCCGAAGGCGTCGACGGCGGCCTTGACCATGGCCTCGCACTCGGCCGCCTTGGTGGCGTCCGCCGCGAAGACCTCGGCCCGCCCCCCCTCCTCCTCGATCATCTTGCGCGTCTCCTCGGCGCGCTCGGGGTGGAGATCGACGAGCAGGACGCTGGCCCCCTCGCGGGCGAGCACCACCGCGCTCGCCTTCCCCGTGCCGATTCCGGGGCCGGGTGTCGAGCCCGCACCCGTGACGATCGCCACCTTGCCCTCGACGCGTCCCGCTCGCTCAGCCATCATGCTCCTCCTTCGTCGGACTCACTCATCTCTCATCGCTACCAGCGCGTCAGGAGCGCTGCTCCTGCCTCGTAGCCGCCCACGTTGGTCACCGCGGCGACCTCGGCGCCTCGCACCTGGCGCTCACCGGCCTCTCCCCTGAGCTGGCGAACCGCCTCGGCCGTGTGCCCGAAGCCGGCGTGGAGCCGACCTCCCGACAGCTGGCCTCCCCAGGTGTTGAGGGGCAGCTCCCCTCCGAGGGAGATCCGCTCGCCCCCCTCAACGAAGGCACCGGCCTCTCCGGTGCCGCAGAAGCCCATGGCCTCGAGCCACCAGACGGCCTCGATGGTGAAGCCGTCGTAGAGCTGGGCCACGTCGACGTCGCCGGGTCGCAGATCGGTGCGACCCCACATCGCCGCCGCTGTCGCATAGCCGACCCGGCCCATGTCCTCCCACTGCTCCCACGACGGGCGGCCGTCGATGACACCCGCCATGGCCTCGATGCGCACAGGCGCACGGAGGTCGGCAGCCGCCTCGACGGTCGAGACCACGATGGCGGTGGCGCCGTCCGCCGGGACGTCGCAGTCGTAGAGGCAGATCGGCGAGGAGATCATCCTCGAGGCGAGGTAGTCCTCGACGCTCAGCGGCTCACGGTAGACCGCGGCGGGGTTGAGCGCGGCGTGGGCTCGCTGGGTCACCGGGATCCATGCCAGCTGCTCGCGGGTCACGCCGTACTCGTGCATGTAGCGCGTGGCGAACGGTGCGATCTGGCAGGCCGGCGACAAGGCACCGACGGGCAGGAGCCATGCCAGCGGTCCCTCGGCCTCTGGGTGGATCGAGCCATACGCGGGCCGTCCGCCCGCATGGCGCGCCGCGCTCCCCTCCTTGACCGTCCGCCAGATCACGACGTGGCGGGCTTCGCCCGTGGCGACCGCCTGCGCCGGCCCGTAGAACGGCAGGCTCATCCCCTCGACCTGCCCCTGTCGCCAGGTGGTGGTGATCCGCAGCGCGTCTTGGACCTCATAGAGGTTGCCACTGGCGTAGCCCGGCAGGTTCGCCTTGCCCCCGCCGGGGAACATGGCCAGGCCGTCGATGTCATCGATGCTCAGGCCCGCGTCATCGATGGCCGCCACGATGGCGTCCAAGGTGAGCTGGAACCCGGAGCGATCGACCTGGCGGCCGATCGCGGACTGCCCGACGCCGGAGATGACCGCCCGCTGCTCGAACCGCTCGGTGCCCATCAGGCTGCTCCCTCGACCGCCACGAAGCTGGGGATGGCGAAGCCCCCGGGTCCCGGCTCGAACCCGACCTCGACCTCGTCGCCGATGGCGACCTCCTCCGGGGCGCAGCCGCGGATCCGGCCGAACACCCGCACGCCGGGATGCTCGGGGAACTCGACCAGGACGAGCGCGAAGGGAACCTCGAGGTCGGGGAGCCAGCGCTGGTAGTTGATCGTGAAGCTGTAGATCCGACCCCGGTCGGTGATCTCGGCAGCCGCCATGGATCGGCCGCGGCACGACGGGCACATCCCCCTCGGAGGGAAGGACTCGGTGCCGCAGGCCTCACAGCGCTCCACCACCAGGCGGCCTTGCTCGGCCGCGGACCAGAACGCCTCGGTCTCCTCCGTGACCGCCGGAGGAATTCCTACCGCCGCTGTCATCGGTTCTCCCCCCACCTCATCTGTTGAGCTCTGGACCTATCGGCCTCTGGCCGAGCATCCCACGCGCCGACGCCCCGCAGATCCCCTGGGCGTCGGGACGACAGCGAGCGGACCGGGACCGAACACACCGCCTGCCCGCCATCTGCCCCTCCCAGGGTGCCATCGTCTAAAAAAGTATACGCTCACTCTTCGCGCTGCGGCGCAGAAGCCCTCCACCGCCGTCGGGCCTCAGAGGATCGATCCGTGCTCCTTGAGCGCACCGATCTCGGTCCACGACAGGCCGAGCTCGAGCAGCACCTCCTCGGTGTGCTCGCCGTGCTCTGGAGCTCGACGGGGATGTCCCGGCCGCCCATCGAACTGGACCGGTGAGGTCACCAGGGGGATCGACACGCCGTTGCCCGCGTCCACCTCGGCGATGTAGCCGTTCGCCTGCACCTGGGGGTCGTCGTGCACCTCGCGCGGCAGCTGGACGGGAGCCCACTCCCCCTCCAGGGCGACGAGCGCTCGACGCCAATCGGCGAGATCGCGCGTGGCGAAGGCCTCGTCGAGCGCCTCGACGCAGGCTCGCGCGTTGCGCCGCCGGGCGTCCATGTCCGCGAAGCGCGGGTCCGCCGCCAGCTCGGGGCGGCCGATCCGCTCGCAGAGCTGTGGCCAGTAGCGATCGGGCGACAGCATCATCAGCGCCACGAACCTGCCGTCCGCGGTCCTGTAGGCCAGCATCAGCGGGTTCCACACCTCGAGGCGATCCAGCGGAGCGCTCTCCGGCTGGCCATCGTTCAGCTTGGCGTTCACGACGTCCGGCTGCACCTGCCAGATCCCCGAGGCGAGGAGCGACACGTCGATCACGGACGGCTCGCCGGTCGTCGACCGCCGATAGAGCGCGGCGCTGACGGCACCAGCGATCGTGAGGCCGCCGACGACGTCACCGAACGCGGCGCGGGGTGGTCCGGGCCAGCCTGCGTGCTCGGGCGTGAGCAGGTGCTGCATGCCGCTCCTCGCCCAGTAGGCGCCGACGTCGTAGCCGCCCCGCCCGGCGTCCGGGCCTCGAGCGCCGAAGGCCGTGCCCCGGACATAGATCACCGCGGGGTTGTCAGAGCGGATCTCGTCGACGTCGATCTTCAGACGCGAGCGCGCCTCGGCGCGGAAGTTGGTGAGGAAGATGTCCGTCCCCGCGACCAGCCGGGAGAGCAGGCGTCGCCCGTCAGGGTCCTTGAGGTCGAGGGCCACCGATCGCTTGCCGCGGTTCGCCGACTGGAAGAACGGATCCACCCCCTGATGCACGTTGTGAAGGCCAGCGGTCGCCAGACCTCGATAGGGGTCTCCGGACTCGGGGTGCTCGACCTTGATGACCTGTGCCCCCCACTCGGTCAGGACGGCGCCGGCCATGGGCACGAACACGTGCGAGGCCACCTCGAGGACCCGGACACCCGAGAGAGGACCCTCCACGGGAGCGGGCGCCGCCGGGGGTATTCAGGCGGAGGCGAGCAGAGGGGGCAGGCCGATGCTGCGGATCTCGAGGAAGCTCTGCAGCCCCTCTGGCCCAAGCTCACGACCCATCCCTGATTCCTTGAAGCCACCGAAGGGCACCAGCGGGAACGGCGGGTAGGTGCCGTTGATGGCGACGCTCCCGGTGCGCATCCGCTTGGCGATCCCCAGCCCTCGGACCGGATCGTCCGTCCACACGCCGCCTGACAGCCCATAGCTCGAGTCGTTGGCGATGCGAATCGCGTCGTCGTCGTCGTCGTAGGGGATGAAGCACAGCACCGGGCCGAAGATCTCCTCCCGAGCTACTCGCATCGAGTTGTCCACGTCGGCCAGGATCGTCGGTTCCACGTACCAACCCTTGGGCAGGTGATCGGGGCGACCTCCACCGGCCGCCACGCGGGCACCTGCCTCGACGGCGAGCGCGATGTACCCCTCGACGCGAGCGCGCTGCCGCTCGGCAACGAGCGGTCCGACCACCGTGGCCGGATCGTGGGGATCGCCCACCGAGATCGCCGAGGCGGCGGCGGCGGCGGCCTCGATGGCCTCTTCGTAGCGAGACCGAGGTACCAGCACACGGGTGTGGGCCCCACAGACCTGCCCGGAGAGGTGCATACCTGCGCCCACCACCGTGGGCACGACCACCGACAGGTCGGCGTCGTCGAGGAGGATGGCAGCCGACTTGCCACCGAGCTCCAGCGAGACCCGCTTCATCTGGTCGGCGCAGAGGGCCATGATCCGCTTGCCCGCGGCCGTCGAGCCGGTGAACGCCACCTTGTCGGTCCCCCGGTGCGTCACCAGGTGCTCGCCGACCTCCCGGTCGCCCGGCACCACGTTGATGACGCCCGGCGGGATGCCGGCCGCCTCGAGGGCCTCGGCCAGGATGAAGTTGCTCAGCGGCGCCTCAGGCGGCGGCTTGAGGACCATCGTGCACCCCGCCGCGAGCGCCGGCGCAGCCTTCCAGGCCGCCAGGGTGACCGGAGCATTCCACGGGACGATCGCGGCGACCACCCCGACCGGCTCGGAGGTCACCAGACCGCGACGCTCGCCGTCGACGACCTCGCGCTCGAACTCGAAGGTCCGCAGCAGCGTGGCGTAGTAGTCGAAGACCGGAGCGACCAGGCCCGTCTGCGCCCTCGGGGACTGGCTCATGGCGCAGCCCATCTCCTCGGTCGTCACCTCGGCGATGTCTTGTGCCCGCTCCCGCAGGATGGCGGCAGCCCGCCCGAGGAGATCAGCTCGGGCCTCTTGGCCCATGCGAGGCCACGGACCCTCCTCGAAGGCAGATCGGGCAGCCTCGACGGCTCGGTCGATGTCGTCGGTCATCGCGACCGGGACCTCGCCGATGACCTCTTCGGTCGACGGAGAGATGACGCCGAGGCGCTCAGAGCTTGCCGGCTTCGCCCACGCTCCCCCGACGAAGAACTCGTGCCGGTGCAGCAACCGCTCGTCCATCTCAGCCCCGCAGGGGAGGCTCAAGGTGGTAGAGCTTGGTCGCCGTGTGCTGGAGCACCTTGCCGACGACCTCGTCCGAGATCCCCTCGAGGGAGCGCTCCATGACGTCGCGAGGGCTCGGGGACTCCGACGCCGGCCCCGGAGAGAGGCTGGTGGCGTGCGGGAAGTCGGTCTCGAACATCAGGTTGTCGCCGAGCTTGTCGAGGACGGCCCGCATCGAGTCCTGCTCGTACCAGTACATGGCGTAGATCTGCCGGTAGAGGTACTCGCTGGGCAGGAGGCGATCGGTGTACTCCTTGTGGGCACCCACGTTCAGCCACTGCCAGTCCATGCTCTCGGCCAGGAAGGGCAGCCACCCGGCACCGTTCTCCACGGAGACGAACTTGAGATCCGGGTAGCGCCCACAGACCCCGCTGAGCACGACCTCAGCCACGTTCTGGGCGTTTCCGAGCAGGTTGAGCGAGCTCTCCCGGGTGAAGTCGAGCTTCTTCGACTGGTCCACCGCGCCCTTGAGATCCTCGTCGTTGGCCAGGAAGCCCACGTGGAAGTTCATGCTGAGGTCCATCTCCTGGGCCTGCTTGAGCAGCGGCTCCCAGTGATCATCGATCAAGCGCGGGAGGCCGACCTTGTCGTAGCGGGCGGCGAACAGCACGCCCTTGTGCCCCATCTCATAGGCACGCTTCATCTCGGCGACGGAGGCGTCGATGTCCCAGAACGGCAGCATCATCACCGGGATGAGCCGACGGGAGTCCGCCGAGCAGAACTCGGTCAGCCAGTCGTTGTAGGCACGGACGCACTCGGTGGCCAGCTCGCGCTCCATCTGGTTGAGGAAGACGTGGCTGTGGAAGCCGAGGATGTTCGGATACAGGAGCTGGTAGTAGACGCCGACCTCATCCATGTAGCGCAGGCGCTCCTTGGGATCGGTCGCGGCGGGGACCGCCTGGGCCAGCGTGGGCGGGTGCGAGGGGGGGAACTCCGGCCACTGCGCCTGGGCGAAGGCCCCGACGCCGAACAGCTTCTTCGAGCCGATGTACCAGCGGTCCTCGCCCCACTTCTCGTCGAACTTCACGTGCGGGACCATATCGCCCCAGCGCGACGAGATGCGCGAGGTCCACAGGTCTGCGGGCTCGATGATGTGGGAGTCAGCGTCAACGACCGCGAATCGTTCGCAGAGGGGTGTGGCCTTGGCCTGCTCAGTCATTCTCGAGTGCTCCTTCTGCAAACAAACAGAGTAGTTGCTCACTTACCTTAGCGATCCCACCGGGCCGTCGCAACATGCTGGCCCGCCTTCCTGGTGCCCGGCTCAGGAGAACTCGATGACGCCGCGGATGTTCGTCCCTGCGTGGAGGTCGTCGTAGCCCGTGTTGATCTCGTCGAGCGTGTAGGTCCTCGTCACCAGCTCGTCAAGCTTCAGCTGGCCCTGCTCGTACATCGCCAGCAGACGCAGGATGTCGCTGGACGGCGACATCATGCCGTAGAGGCAGCCCTGGATGCGCTTCTGGTACATGGCCAGCACGAGGAGGTTGACCGGGATGCCCACGGTGGACCTCGGCGCCACGGCGGTGACCACCACGGTGCCAGCCTTGCGGATCGAGTCGAAGGCCTCGGCGACGTGCTCGCCGGTCAGGAGGCCCACGGTCACGATCGTCGAGTCGGCACCCTGGCCGTCGGTGAGCTCCCGGGCCAGGTCGGCGGCCTCGGCGATCGACTCGAAGGCGTCGGTCGCACCCAGGCGGAGGGCTGCGTCGCGCTTGAGAGCGACGGGATCCACCGCGATGATGCGCGTCGCACCCGCGTGCGCCGCTCCCTGGACCGCGTTGATCCCGATGCCGCCGACGCCCATGACGATGACGACGTCGCCGGGCTGCACCTCGGCCGCGTTCACGGCGGAACCCCAGCCGGTCGGCACGGCGCAGCCGAGCAAGGCGGCCGAGCGGAGCTCAAAGTGCTGGGGGATCTTGACGCAGGAGGTCTCGGGCATGACGCTCAGCTCCGAGAAGGCCCCAATCGAGGAGGAGCGGGCGACATCGTGGCCCTCGAAGTGCATCCGGTAGGTGCCATCGAGCTGGGTGCCCTTACCCATGAGGGCGCCGGTGACGCAGAGGTTCTGCTTGCCGGACGCGCACCAGCGGCAGCGACCGCAGCCAGGGATGAACGAGGTCACGATGTGGTCGCCCGGCTTGAGGGAGGCCACGGCGGATCCGACCGCCTCGACCACGCCAGCGCCCTCGTGTCCCCCGCAGTACGGGAAGTGAGCGACGATCCCGTCGGCCTTGGCCACATGGTCGTCGGAGTGACACAGGCCGGAGGCCACGATGCGGACCAGCACCTCGTGGTCCTGCGGCTCATCGAGCTCGACGTCAACGACCTCCCACTTGCCCGGCTGCGCCATCAGCAGTGCTGCTCTGGTCTTCATGATTCCTCCCTCTTCACGCTCAGTCCACGTCCGCTCCACGCCACGGCGTCATCAGTCGCTGTTGATCCAGACCGACTTTGTGTTCAGGTAGTCGTCCAAGGACTTCTCGCCCATCTCCGAGCCCCACCCGCTCATCTTGTATCCCCCGAAGGGAATGCCGGGGTCGAACTGCAGGAAGCCGTTGACCCAGACCGTGCCCGCCTGCATCTCGCTCGCCAGACGGTGCGCCTTGCCGATGTCACGGGTCCAGAGCCCCCCGCTGAGCCCGTAGTTGGTGTCGTTCGCCCTCTTGGACACCTCGTCGAGAGAGTCGAAGGGCAGGATGCACGCCACGGGGCCGAAGATCTCATCGCGGGCAACGCGCATCCCGTCCTCGACGTCGGCGAAGACGGTGGGCTCGACGAAGTAGCCCTTGGCGAGGTCCTCGGTCATCACGCGGTGGCCGCCCGCGGTGGTTCGCGCACCTTCCTCCGGCCCCAGCTCGAGGTAGCCAGTCACCCGCTCGAGCTGCTCGCTCGACACCAGCGGCCCGATCTGCGTCTCCGGGTCCAGGCTGTTGCCGACCCTGAGACCCTTGGCGAACTCCGACACGCCCTCGACGAACTGCTCGTAGATCGGCCGCTCGGCGTAGATGCGCGTGCCGGCGCAGCAGACCTGCCCGGAGTTGGTGAAGACGGCCATCGCCGCCCCAGGGATCGCACGCGTCAGGTCGGCGTCGGCGAACACGACATCGGGGGACTTCCCACCGAGCTCAAGCGACAGGCGCTTCAAGTTGCCTGCAGATGCCCTGACGATGCTCTGGCCGACCGCGGTGGACCCGGTGAACGAGACCTTGTCAACGTCGTGATGCTCGGTGAGCGTCGCGCCCACGGTCTCGCCGAAGCCCGTCACCACGTTGACCACCCCGTCGGGCACGCCGACCTCGGTCAGGAGCTCCCCGAGCCTGAGGGCGGCGAGGCTGGCCTCCTCGGCCGGCTTGAGCACCATGGTGCAGCCGGTGGCGAGCACGGGCCCTATCTTCCAGACCGCATTGCTGATCGGCCTGTTCCAGGGAACGATCGCCGCCACCACGCCAACGGGCTCCTTGACGGTGTAGGTGAACACCGAGCCCGGGAGCGAGTTCGGGATGGTCTGGCCATGGATCTTCGTCGGCCAGCCCGCGAAGTAGCGCAAGACGCTCGCCTCCCAGGACGACCGCTTCTTCCCCGGTCGGCTCCGGCCGATGGGGGAGCCCATCTCGAGCACCTCGAGGAGCTGCAGCTCCTCGTAGTTCTCCTCGATGGCGTCGGCCACGGCCCAGAGGAGCTCCTGTCGCTGGCTGGGCTTCATGCGACGCCACGGGCCCTCGAAGGCGGCGCGAGCCGCTGCCACGGCGCGATTGGCATCCTCGGCATCGCCCTCGGCGATCTCGGCGATCACCTCTCCGGTCGACGGGTTGAAGCTCGGGAAGGTCTTGCCCGATGCCGCGTCCACCCACAGGCCGCCGATGAGCATCTTCTTCGGGTCCCCGCTCAAGAACGAAGACCTCGTGGGATCAGTCGAGATAGATGCAGACATCAGCGCTCCTTCACAGCACCCGGCTCGTCGCCGGACTCGTCTCAAGCTTCCGCCGATACGGCGAGGTGCCGTCGTGTGGGGAGGCCCAGCTCGTCGGCCGGGCCGAGGTCGTGCCCGCTCCAGATCGCTCGGGCGCAGGCCGGCTCTGGGTCGGCACACCTACCCTCAACGACCAACCTCCCCCACGGGATCGAACTGAGTGACTGCTCACTTTAACTCGGGGCCGGGGGGCTGTCAATCGCGTTCGGGCTCGGGGGACGGCGACTTGGGGCGGGGCTCGAGAGCTCCCGAGCGCACCACCGAGCGCCAGGCTGGCTACTCCTCGTCGAGCGTGCTGAGCAGCAGGTGGGTGTCCTGCTGGAAGACCCTGATCTCCGTGATCAGGCCTCCGGAGTGCGAGAACAGCTCGACCACGTCGGTGGTCGCGGCGCGACCGGTGGCCCTCGCTGTCCAGGTCTGGGTCGTCACCTGGAGGACGACCTCTCCACACCCCATGATGCGCGGGTTGGTGATGGTCCGGTCCCAGTGCTCGGCGAAGGTGGCACCCATCGACTCCATGCCTGCTCGACCTCGGTGCCAGCCACCATGGGGGAGCGACGTCGGCTGCTCGATCCGGAAGTCCGGATCGAAGAGGGCGAAGGCCCCCTCTCGATCACCGACCAGGAATCGGCTCGAGAGCTCCTCGACCAGCGCCGTGCCGCCTGGCTCTTCGTGAAGGCTCGCGCTCATCCCACCGGGTCCCGCGCCACCAGGTCACCCAGCCCGAGGAGCTGTGCGGTGTTGTCGTGCAGGATCTGGCGGGTGGTTCTCGCATCGCAGCTGTCCAGCCGGGGGATGTAGTCCGCCGGCTCTCGGATCCCCTCGGGGTGGGGGTAGTCCGAGCCGAACAGGACGTGGTCGGCCCCGAGGATCTCGATCAGCTCGAGGACGTCGTCTTCGGGGAAGGGGCAGACCCAGAGGTGCTCCGCCAGCAGCTCGCTGGGTCGCTCGG
>JADGOD010000192.1 GCA_017883125.1 Acidimicrobiales bacterium | reverse complement strand
TCTTCGGATAGAGACCTGCTTGCGGTACCTGGTGATGTCGATGTGGTCCAGCACCCGGTCGTTGGCGTCAACGATGAGCACCAGGTAGTGGCTCTGCCGGGTGCCGGGGAACAGGATCCAGTCGTATCCTGCGACCATCACCGAGGTCGCCACCGATTTGAGGTCGTGCACCTCGTCGGCTCGTCCTGGAACGCCGAGCACCGAGTGCTCTCGATGATGATGCCGGACGAGGAGGTGGTCACCGTCCAGTCCAAGGCCTGGCCAGGTCCACTCGACTGGATCGTCCGGATGGACCACCGTGCGAGGAGAGCGGAGCTCGACGATGGCAGCGTGGGACAGGACCGGCAGCGTGAACCATCCGCCGACCACCAACCCAACCAGCGCAGCTCGCTCGTGATACAACGCGAGCAGGAGCCCCACCCCGAAGAACAGAACGATCAGCGCCTTTCGCACCGTCCCCATCGGGAGCATCCTACGGTACAAGCACGAGGTCGAAGGGGTCGCCTGCGCAGCCAGGCTGGCAGAATCAGGCGTCGGCCTTTCCCTCGAAGATCTCGGCCTTTCCCAGGATGTTGGTCATGATGCTGGATCCCCCATCGATGGGGAGCATCGTCCCGGTCACGTACTCCGCTGCGTCTGACGCGAAGTACACGACCCCACCGGCGACGTCCTCCCGACGTCCCAGGCGAGGTACGGCTCTCCCGGAGCGGAGCTTGGCGGCCAGCACCGGATCGGACTCGAAGAGCTCAACGGCCTGCGGGGGCAAGATCATCCCCACGACGATGGCGTTGGCCCGGATGTTGTGCTGCCCGTACTCGACGGCGATCGATCGCGTCAGCGAGTTAACGCCGGCCTTCGCCGCTCCGTAGGCGGAGAGACCCGGCGCTGCACGGAACGCGGCGTCTGAGGAGATGTTGATGATCGATCCCCCACCGGCCTCGATCATCGGAGGGATCACGTGCTTGCTCATCAGCATCGTCCCCGTGAGGGTGATCCGGAGGACCTTCTCCCACGCGGCGAGCTCCACCTTGCCCACGACGTCATCGCTGGACTCGAGCAGATCGGTCGAGGCGGCGTTGTTGACCAGCGTGGTGACCGTCCCGTACTCATCGACAGCCGCTTGGACCAGCGCTTCTGTGTCGGACTCTTGGCTGACATCGGTCGGCACGAAGATCGCCTCCCCGCCGCTCTCCCTGATGGCCAACGCCACCGATTCACCCCGCTTCTCGGACCGGCCGGCGACGACCACCTTGGCACCTTCGGCGGCGAGCGTCGCTGCGATCACCCGGCCGATCCCCTTCGTCGAACCGGTCACAATCGCGACCTTGCCCTCAAGCCCCATCTCGCCCTCCGTGCTCCTCAGCGTGACCCGCTGAGCGTCGGTATGTTGGCACATCGATGGTCTTGAGGTCGGGGCCCATCGGCAGATCTCCGAGCCACCCGGTGGCGCCTGAGGTCGCAGTCGAGGTAGCGGTCACATGAGCAGCGAAGAGGAGTGGGGGAACGATGAAGTGAGGAATCGTCTTTGCCAGTACTGGGTTTCCGGACCCCGACAGTGCCATCGCTCTTGCGCAAGCAGCGGAGGAAGCCGGGTTCGAGTCGCTCTGGTGTCCTGAGCACGTCGTGATGTCCCGAGCCCTCGACGCCACGCCATACCGCGGAGTTCCCGACGGGAAGATGGACCGCCTCGCGCGGCGCGGTGGGATCCCCGATCCGCTCATCTGGCTCGCCTTCGCCGCTGCGGCGACGTCAACGATTCGCTTGGGCACGAACGTCCTCGTCCTCCCCGAGCATCAGCCGGTTGTCTTCGCGAAGGCTGCATCCACGCTTGACCATCTCTCGAAGGGTCGCCTCATGTTGGGACTCGGCGTCGGCGAGTTCCCCGAGGAGTACGCCGCGTGCGGCATGGACTTCACCAATCGAGGAAAGCGGATGGACGAGTACATCGAAGCGATCACGACCCTCTGGAGAGACGACGTGGCGAGCTACGACGGCGAGTACGTGAGCTTCGACCAGATCGAGTGCCGGCCTTGGCCGATGAACCGGGCCATCCCCCTCCACATCGGGGGCAACTCGGAGGCGGCGATCCGTCGGACCGCTCGATATGGCGATGGCTACTTCCCCTTCATCTTCCCCGGAGAGGACCTCAAGGTCGCCCTGCCTCACCTGATCGAGCGGGCCAAGGAGGAGACGCTGGCCGCGGGCCGTGATCCGGACGAGCTCGAGATCACCAGCGGGGGCGCCCGCACCGTCGAGGAGGCGAAGTGGTACGCCTCGGTAGGCGTGGACCGGATCGGGGTGCCCGTGCGTGCCTCTTCCATCAACGAGATGCGAGACGAGCTGAACCGGTTCAGTGATGAGGTGATCGCCAAGACCCTCGACCTCTGAGCGGTCGCCGCCGAGGAGCACTTCGTGGCGCTTCGGCCACTCGGCAGCACGAGCGTTGACCGAGATTCACCGGCTCGTCGCCCATGGGTGATCGACGGAGACCGAGGTTGTTGCCAACGTTGGATCTCGGCCCAGGAGGGCGCTCCGTCAGGAGCTCGCTGCCCGTGGCCCGGACTCCTGGTCGACCGCCTGGGATATCACCCCCAAGAGGGTCCATCGAACCGCTCGCTCGAGGAGCTCGGGCGTCATCTGACCCTCGCGCATGTTGGGGCGCTGACCGAGGAGCCAGCCCCCGACGAGGAAGTGGAGGGTGGCAAGCAGGTCATCGACGTCAGGCCCACTGATGCCGCCCTCGAGGATGCAGGATCTCACGGACATCGAGATCCGGTCGACGGCCTTCGACTGATGCCGGATTGGGAGCACCTCCGCCGCCACCCCCGGGTAGCGGGCGAAGGTCTCGTTCATCTTCACGATGATCGCCACGATGCGATCGACCCAGGAACCTGTGGTCTCGGTGGGCATCTCGACCTCGAGGGCCACCCGTTCGCAGACCCGCTTGACCAGGTCGTCCTTGCTCCCCACGTAGTGATAGACCGCAGGGCTTGAGACGCCGAGCGTGCGTGCGACGGCACTCACGCTGAGAGCGTCGACCCCCCCGATGGCGACGATGGCCACACCGGCATCGATGACATCATCTCGCGTGAGGGCGAGAGGCTGGGTACCGCCACGGGTTCGCTTGACGGTCACCATTTACAGAGGTTAAATGACCCTGTCCCACTTTGCAAAGGAATCAGATGTCTCTCGATCTCAAAGCAG
>JADGOD010000191.1 GCA_017883125.1 Acidimicrobiales bacterium | reverse complement strand
TCCCCTCGCCGTCCGCCCGTCGAGGATCTGGAAGAATTTTCTTGTAGGCCCTCTCGCGCCGTAGAGTTCCCGGATGTTTCGACGCGTCTTCCTTGCCCTGTCAATTGCCGCCCTGAGTGCGCTCACCATCTCCACCGCCACCGCCACCGCCGCACCGCAGCTCGGCCTGGGCGAGAGCGCCCCTGCGACCGTCCTCTACGGGACGCCGGCCACAGTCACCCTGACGGCCGCCAACACGGCGTCGAGCGGGACGATCATCAACACCGCGTCGGTCACGACCAACACGGGGCTCGTGACCCCTGGCGGCACGACCGCCTCAGCATCCTCACCAGTCGACCCCCCAATCGACAATCTCGCCTTCACCGGCTTCAACGTCCTGCTCGTCGGCGGACTCGGGCTGGGCCTGACCATCCTCGGAGCCGGCATAACCGCCTTCCGGCGGCGGCGAGAGGCATAGCGGGACCAGAGCCAGTGCCCTCACCGATCGAGGAGCTCTCGACCGCTCATCGATCGGTGAGGACCGCACCTCTCCTCCTCATCCCAGGGGTCACGAGCCCTGGGGTGAGGAGGCCAGCAAGAGAGGTCGCTGATGCATCGACGATCTGGACGCGCGCGGCCTTCGCGAGACCGGGTCACCCGAGTGCTCGTCGGGTGCGAGGATGGGACCGGTGACCGGTGACACGTTGGACAGATCCGAGGGAGCGACGATTTTCCTGGACCACGTCACCAAGCACTACCGATCCGGTGGCGGAGTCGACGACCTGACGCTGTCGGTCGGACCCGGAGAGGTCTTCGGCTTCCTCGGCCCCAACGGGGCGGGTAAAACGACCGTGATCAGGCTGATCCTCGACCTCATCCGACCCGATTCGGGGTCGATACGGGTCTTCGGACGTGATTCGCGCAGAGACAGCGTGGAGATCCGGCGTCGCCTCGGCTACGTCCCCGGCGAGCTTGCTCTCTACGACCGGTTCACCGCCCGTGAGGTCCTCACCCACTTCGCCCATCTGCGCGGCGGCCTGGAGTGGTCGAAGATCGCCACCCCTGCCGAGCAGATGCAGCTCGACCTCGACCGTCCGCTGCGGACCATGTCGAAGGGGAACCGCCAGAAGGTCGGCCTGGTTGCGGCCTTCATGGGCGATCCGGAGCTCCTCTTGCTCGACGAGCCCACCTCCGGCCTGGACCCTCTCGTCCAGCAGCAGGTGCACGGCGAGGTCCGCCGAGCCGCCGCCGAGGGTCGCACGGTCTTCCTCTCGTCCCACGTGCTCGCAGAGGTTGGTGAGGTCGCCGATCGGGTCGGGCTCATCCGCAACGGAAGGATCATCGCCGTCGAGCGGGTCACCGAACTCCAGCACCGTGCGCTCCACCAGGTCGACGCGACGTTCTCGTCGCCCGAGGACGAATCGACGTTCCGCTCGCTCCCCGGAGTGAGCACGTGCACGCTCACCGACCACGTCCTCCATCTCGAGGTCTCCGGCTCGTTGCGTCCGATCGTCGAACGGCTGGCCGCCACCGAGCTCACGGACCTGTCGATACGCGAGCCCACGCTCGAAGAGCTCTTCCTGTCCTTCTACGAGCAGCCCAATGCGTAGACGACACCGCCGGGGAACCCTGCACTCGATCTACGAGCGCTCGATGCGCGAGGAGCGGCGGTCGCTGATCGGATGGGTCGCCGGCCTCCTCGGCTTCTGCGTGATCATGCTGTCGATGTACCCCACTATCCGTGGGAACTCGGGGTTCGCCAAGCTCCTCGACGCGTATCCCGAACCGCTCAAGAAGCTCTTCAACCTGGCGGATTACACCACGGGAGCCGGCTACCTGCGCACCGAGGTCTTCTCGTTCATGGCGCCGCTGCTCATCGCCATCTTCGCCATCATCTGGGGGTCCGACCTGATCGCGGGAGAGGAGGAGCGCCGAACCATCGACCTCCTGCTGGCCAACCCGGTCACGCGCCGACGCATGGTCATCGAGAAGTGGCTTGCGCTCCTGACCGGCACCGTGCTCCTGTCCGCATCGCTCGAGCTCACCCTCGGATTGCTCGGCCCCGCGTTCAAGCTCCACGTGGGATGGGGGCCCCTGACCGCTGTGGTCCTCGGATCAGGCCTCTTCGCGCTGGCCTTCGGGACCCTGGCGCTCGCCGTCGGCGCTGCCACCGGATCCAGAGCCGTCGCCCGAGGTGTCGCCACCATGCTGGCGGTGGCGACCTATCTGCTCAGCACGCTGGCTCAGATCGTCACCTGGCTCCGTCCGGTCCAACCCGCGTCCCTCTGGTACCACGCGCTGGGGACCGATCCGCTCTCCAGCGGCTTCCACGCTGGGCATCTCTCGATCCTGGTGCTGACGACGATCGTCATCGTCGCGCTGGCGGCACTCGGCTTCGAACGGCGCGACCTCGCCACGTGAGGAGCCTCCGAGATCAGAGGAATTGCCGCCAGGGTCTCTCGGTGCGACCGCACTCCGCCAAGACCCGGCACCGTTGACCGACGATCGTCAACCCGGCGGATCGAGGTTGTACACCTGCGCAGCAGCCGAGCTGAGCACCGTGCGACGGAGCTCGGTCGCCGTGCCCTCAAGCAGCGGGGCGACCTGGCGCAGCGGCTCGGGGTACAGGCAGGTCGGGTGGGGGAAGTCGGTCTCGAACAGGCAGTTGGCGACACCGACCCGCTCGATGTCGCCAACCTGCCACCCGCTCGACTCGAACCAGAAGCATGTGAACATGTTCCGACGGAACTGCTCCGGGGCCAGCAGCTCCATCTCGGCCGGACCTTCGGGCACCACCGGCGCGTCGATGCAGGCGTAGCTTGGGATCGTGAGCACGCGGATGACGTCGAGCTGAGGGATCCGTGAGATTCGGCCGTCTCGCTGCGACCTGCACCATCGCCCTCGTGCTGACGAGCTGCTCAATCACGAGGACCACAGGTCCCGCCGCGAAGCCCACGCAGGCGACCACGACGACCCCCGCCTCCAACCCATACTGCGGGACGAGGACCGGAGCACCCCGAACGAAGAAGATCATGGTCATCTACGAGGAGAACCATGACGCCTCGTCGATCTACGGGTCGGCGTCGGCACCCAACATCAACACCTACGCCGCCGACTGCGGGTCGGCTCAGCGCTACCAGTCGCTGACCCATCCATCGCTGCCCAACTACCTGGCCTCCACCTCGGGGCTCCCGTACGCCTCGGCCCCGTGGACCAGCGACTGCAACCCCGGTGGTGCCTGCCTGACCGGCAACGACAACATCTTCCACCAGGTGGGAGCATCGGGCTGGAAGGCGTATGCCGAATCGATGTCGGCCAACTGCTCCACCGTCGGGAGCTCCTACGCCTCGAAGCACAACCCCGCGGAGTACTACACGGACGTGGCCTCTGAGTGCGCCGCCAACGACGTGCCGCTGGGCACCGCCACCTCGGGCGCCCTCCACAGCGATGTCGCCGGCGGCACCCTGCCGACGTTCTCGACGGTCACGCCGAACCTCGACAACGACATGCACGACGGGAGCATCCAGCAGGCTGACAGCTGGCTGGCCGGATGGATCTCCCAGATCTCCGCTGGTCCCGACTACACGTCAGGGCGCCTTGTCGTCCTCATCGTGTGGGACGAAGGATCGGACAGCGGGAGCGCTTCGAGCACCGTGGCGATGGTCGCCATGTCCCCCTCCATCGCCCCCGGCAGCAGGTCATCCTCCCCCTTCACCCACTACTCCCTGCTGAAGGCCGCCGAGGACATCGCTGGCGTTCCCGAGCTGGCGGGTGCTGTCACCGCCGGCAACCTGCGCTCGGCGTTCGGGTTCTGACGACTCCGGCGATCCGCTCACGCGCGATGCGCGCAGGCGGCAGCCTCCTCGGAGAACAGCCCGAAGAGGCCCGGTGAGCTCCGAGTCATGAGCGGCCGTGAGCGACCGGTCACCTCCGGGGTCCCGCTCGCCAACCGCCTCCCTGCGCCGGATAGTGGGTGAACCGTGAGGCGCGGCGGCGGATGCGTCGCTCGAGTCGCTCGGTATGGGTCGTAGAGGGACGGGGGGTCCGGGCGTGAGGCGCGCGGTAGAACCGGGACTTGGCCAGCTCGACCAGGAGCAGGTAGACGACGACCATCGCGAACAGCAGGAGGAAGAAGGTCGTCGGCAGAGGCGTGAACCCGAGCAGGCCCGCCAGGCCGGTGTACGGGAGGACCGCACCGACCAGGGCCGCCCCGGTCGGAACGAGGAGCATCGGCACACTGGGTCGGCTCTTGAAGAAGGGAACCCGGCGGGTCCGGATCACGTAGATCACCAGGGTCTGCGTGGCGATCGACTCGATGAACCACCCGGTCCGGAACTCGACGTGGCCGGCGTGAAGGACCGAGAGCATCACCCAGAAGGTGAGGAAGTCGAAGATCGAGCTCACCGGGCCGAAGACGGACATGAAGCGCCGGATGAACTTCATGTCCCACGCCGCAGGCCTGGCCAGGGCCTCGGGATCCACCCGGTCTGTGGGGATGGCCATCTGACCGGAGTCGTAGAGCAGGTTGTTCAGCAAGATCTGCGACGGCAGCATCGGAAGGAACGACAAGAACAGTGAGGCGCCCGCCGCGCTGAACATGTTCCCGAAGTTCGACGACGTCGACATCAGGACGTACTTCATGGTGTTGGCGAAGATGCGGCGACCCTCCAGGACCCCCTCGGCCAGGACCCCGAGGTCCTTGTTGAGGAGCACCACGTCGGCGGCCTCCTTGGCTACGTCGGTGCCTGAGTCCACCGAGATCCCAACATCAGCGTGGTGGAGCGCCACCGCGTCGTTCACCCCATCTCCGAGGAACGCCACGTCCTTGCCCGTGCGACGGGCCACCTTGACGATCCGCGACTTCTGATCCGGGCTGATCCGGGCGAAGACCGTCGTGGTCAGGATCGCTGCTTCGAGGGCGTCGTCATCGAGCGCATCGACCTCGCTGCCGCTGAGCACCCCTGAGCAGGCGAGGCCGATGTCCGAGCACACCTTCGCAGCGACCAGGCCGTTGTCCCCGGTGATGATCTTCACCTCCACGCCCAGCCGCTCGAGCTGGGCGATCGACTCACCGACGTCTTCCTTCGGGCGATCGGCAAAGGCGAGGAAGCCGACCAGCTCCAACCCACGTTCATCCTCCGCGGTGATCTCCTGTGCCCGCTCAAGCGAACGGGTCGCGACCGCCACCACCCGCGCACCTTCGGAGAAGAGCGCCTCCAGCGCCTCCCGGGAACCGGCGGGGACCTCGGTGCACCGGTCGAGGACCACCTCGGGGGCACCCTTGGTCACCAGAAGCGCGCTGCCCGTGGCGTCGACGACGCCCACGGAGCTCATCTGTCGCTCGTGGTCAAAGGGGATGACGGCGATCGTCGTGTAGCGCGCCACCCCCGAGGTGATCTCGGAGCCCGCGCCCGCCTCAGGGGCCAGCCACAGAGCCTGATCGAGGGCGTTGCCCCCGATGGGCCGCCCGTCGGTCATCGTGGCCTCATTGCACACCAGGCCGAACATCAGCGAGCGGTCGTTCTTCTGGCCGTCGGCGCCGAGGCTCCGCTCGAAGGTGATCACGCCCTCGGTGAGGGTCCCCGTCTTGTCGGTGAAGAGGATCTCGATGTTGCCGAGGTCCTCAATCGCTACCAACCGCTTGACCAGGACCTTCTTCTGGGCGAGGGCCCTCGAGCCAGTGGAGAGGCTGACGGTCACGATGGCCGGCATCATCTCGGGCGCGATGCCCACCGCGATGGCCAGCGAGAACAGCAGCGCCTCGATGAGGGGTCGGGAGAGCGCCACGTTGACGATGAAGATGAACACCGTCAACGCTGCGGCGACCTCGAACAGGAACCGAGAGAAGCGGGAGAGCCCGACCTCGAAAGCAGTCCTCCCCTGCTTCTCCGCCAGCCCGGCGGCGATCTGCCCGAAGGCGGTGCGGGTCCCGGTGCGCACGACGATGCCGAGACCAGAGCCCTGGTGGACCACCGTCCCCATGAACGCACATCCCGCCCAGTCCGGCTCCTGGCTGTCGGTAGCCGCCACGGACTTGGCGACCGGCATCGATTCACCGGTGAGGACGCCTTCATCGCACTCGAGCTCGTCGACCCTCAGGAGGCGGAGGTCAGCGGGCACGAGTGCTCCGATGCGGAGTGCCACCACATCGCCGGGGACGAGCTCCATCACGGGCACGTTGGTGGTCGTTCCATCCCTGAGCACCTCGGCCACATGGCGGATCCGGCCGCGGAGCGAGGCCATGGCCACCTCCGCCCGGTACTCGTTGAAGAAGCCCAGGCCCACGCTGAGCACGACGATCACGGCGATGATCACCGCATTCAAGCCGCCGCCGGTCAGCCCCGATACCAGGGCGGCTGCGAGGAGGAGGAGGAGGATCGGGTTCCGGAGCTGACGCATGAGCACAGCCGAAGGGTGGACCCGGCGCGTGGCGAGCGTGTTCGGCCCGTAGGCGGCCAGGCGCTCTGTCGCCTCGCCGGTGGAGAG
>JADGOD010000025.1 GCA_017883125.1 Acidimicrobiales bacterium | reverse complement strand
TCGGTGTCGAAGACGATGTGCTCGCGCACGCCGAACTCATCTGCCACCCGGTTGAAGTAGCGCTGGTTCTCGTCGCGCTCGCAGAAGGGGTGCGAAAGTCCGAACTCGACGCCGAAGATGTGGGTGTAGGTCCGGCTGGGCGAGTCCACACGCGCACCGGGGTAGTCGTTCTCGAACCAGGTGCCGCCGACGCCCGAGTTCTTCTCGAGCACGGTGAAGTCGATGCCGGCGTGCTTCAGCTGGACTCCGGCGTTCAGCCCACCCATGCCCGCGCCGATGACGATGGCCGAGAACGCTCGCAGGCGCTCTGGAGCCGGCGGCCGCTTCCACGTCAGCCCACGGCCGTAGGGCTCGAGTGCGAGCTCCTCCAGCCAGAGCGGGAGGTCCTCAGGCGGGACTTCCTCGACCCCTCCCGCCAACGCCAAGCTCCGGGCCAAGCGCTCACGCGGCCCGACGTCGATCGGACCGGCGCCGGCGTCACGATAGGCCCTGAGGAACGCGGCAGCCCTGGCCCGCACAAGCGCCACCTCCGACTCTTTGACGAAGGTTGCGGCGTCGATCCCCACCTGCGGCGTCACCTCGGTGGATGCGAGCTTCTCGTCGGCGGTGAGCTGGTAGACGAGGCCTCGCAGCATCATGGGGTCGGCGTAGGAGATGGCGTCCTCGATCTCCGCATCCGTCGCCTCGAGCAGCTCCGTTCGCGGGGCGCCCTGGTTCTCCGGCGGATCTTCCACGTTCTCCATCTCTGGCTCCCCGTCCCTACTCAGCTGCCGAGCGGGGGGATCTCCCGCAGCTGCGGGGCCATCATCAGCGGCGTCACTGACATGATCCCGGAGTCGACGGGCAGCGTCACGCCGGTGATCCAGCGGGCCTCGTCGCTGGCCAGGAAGGCGACGGCCCAGCCGACGTCCCATCCGTTTCCCTCTGTGCCGAGCAGGCCGGCCGCGTTCGCCATCTGCTGGCGGAGCTCCGTCGCCGGCGTCTGGCCTTCGTTCGCGAGCAGCATCGGGGTCGTGAGGTGGCCGGGGGCGATGGCATTGACCCGGATGCCCTGACGACCGTGCGAGTACGCCATGTCGATGGTCATCGCGTGGATGGCACCCTTGGCCGCGGCGTAGCCTACGTAGTTCCCGCCACGGAAGGCAGCGATCGAGCCGATGTTGACGATGGCGCCAGCTCGCTTGGCGGCCATCACCGGCACTGCGTGCTTGGAGGCGAGGAAGGTCGTGCGCAGGGAGACGTCGAGGACGCGGTCGAAGTCCACCTCGCTGGTGTCCACCACGCTGCCAGGCATCGCCGCGGCGATGTTGTTCACGAGGATATCCACCGTGCCGAAGGCCTCGAGGGCCGTGCGGACCATGGCCTCACAGTCCGCCGCCTGGGTCAGGTCACCGACAAAGACCGCCGCCGTCCCGCCCTCGCCCTCGATGATGCTCCTCGTCTCCTCGGCGCGGTCGGGGCGGATGTCGGCTACGAGGACCCGAGCGCCCTCGCTCGCCATCACGATGGCGGTGCCCCGGCCGGTCGCGATCCCAGGTCCCGGCGTGGAGCCGGCACCTGTCACGATCGCGACCTTGCCTTCTACCCGCCCACGGCGCTCGACCATACCCCCCCCTGCTCGTGGCATGCCTACTGCTCCAAAGTTAGCGGATGTTCACTCCGCTACGTTGAGGGCTGCAGATGATGGACTCGGCTCCGGCCGAGTCGAGGAGAGGGGGCAACGTGGAGGACGTCTACCCGCCGCCACCGTTCGGTGACGAGTTGCGCCCGGTACTGGCGAAGATCAACGAGATGATCCCGCCGGAGCTGGACCTGGAGCGGATGATCCAAGGCAGGACGGCGCCGAGGCCACCCTCTGCGGCGGCGGGGCGGCTCGCAGACGGCTCGCTCGAGCGCGAGGACTACGAGGCACCCGGCCTCGAGAGCGGGCCCGCCGTGGCACTCAGCGTCTTCCGCCGAGCGGGGCGCCTGGCGGGGGGTTCGGCGATCTACTTCATCCACGGTGGCGGGATGGTGAGTGGTGATCGCAGCTCGATCGACGTCGTGCTGCCACTCATCGACCAGCTCGACGCGGTCGTGGTCAGCGTCGAGTACCGGCTCGCACCTGAGCACCCCGATCCCGCCCCCTTGGATGACTGCTACGCCGGCCTGGTGTGGACAGCCGCCCACGCCGACGAAGTTGGCTTCGATCCCTCGCAGCTCGTTCTCGCCGGCATGAGCGCCGGCGGAGGCCTCGCGGCTGGCACCGCCCTCCTCGCCCGCGACCGGGGCGGCCCAGGACTGGCGGCCCAGGTCCTAATGTGCCCGATGCTCGACGACCGCGACCAAACAGTGTCGAGTAGACAGATGACAGGTATCGGTGTCTGGGACAGCAACTCAAACCTGACGGGGTGGACGGCACTCCTCGGGGATCGTCGCGGGACGGAGAGCGTGTCGGCCTATGCAGCGCCGGCCCGAGCCACTGACCTCTCCGGGCTCCCGCCCGCCTACATCGACTGTGGATCGGCTGAGGTCTTCAGGGACGAGGCCGTGAACTACGCATCGGCGATCTGGGCCGCGGGCGGCGTTGCCGACCTGCACGTCTGGGCTGGAGGCTTCCACGGCTTCGAGATGTTCGCCCCTGACGCCTCGCTCTCTGCCGCCGCCCGGCACGCTCGAGGGCAGTTCCTCCGCCGCACGCTCGGCCTCCCCAACACCTAGGGCGGCTTATCGGGACCCGCTCCTTGGGGCGTTGACCTTCAGCTGAGGGCTCAAGGATGCCCTCGGACGGCCCCCGCTGGATTCCGCAGCTTTCGGGTTTAAATTTCGTGGAGCGTACCCTTGCGGGGCTCGTGTTGCAGCTCCCGATCACCAGGATCAAGCTGACGATCGGATCGTGCTGAGACGAGTTCGTCTCTGGCATTCACACTCAGGGTTCTCTTCGGAAATGCAGGTTACTGATGTCGACACGCTCCCTACGTCCCAGAAGCACGTGATTCTTGCTACTGCTTTGCTGCTGAACTCCGTGGACCGAGCAGATCTCGAACGATCTTGACGGATCGGGCACCCCGCCTGACCTGTGAGAACGGATGAGAACGTAGCTGCTGGACGCCCTCGCCCCGATCCTTAATCCGCAGGTTTCGGGTTCGAATCCCGAGAGGCGCACCAAATCCCTGTCAGAACCGGTGATCGAACCTTCCGGTCACCGTCGTCAGCGCCGTCTTCAGCCGATCTTGCAGCCAAAGGATTGGCCGAGTCCGGATTGGGAACTCTCATCTGCGTCTCTCAAGGCACCGGATCGAGAACTGGGCGGCCCAACGGACTTCTCCGTCCTAGAGCGCTCCAGGGACCCATCCTCCTCCGCACCGAGCGAAGCAAACCTAGATGTAGTGACCACCTAGATCAGGGCGCCGCCACAGCGCTGACAACGTGACCTGGAGGGAGGGCCTCAGAGGATCGACGGGATGACCGCTTCGATCACGCTTGGGCCCGGCTCGGCCAGCGCTGCGCCCAGCTGGACGGTGAACTCTTCGGCGGTCTCCGCCCTCGTCGCCGGGACTCCGAGTCCCCGGCTGAGCGAGACGAAGTCGATCGTCGGATGTGTCAGGTCGAGCATTGCGCGCGCACGTGGTCCCGGGGGGGCGGCCCCGACGCGGTCGAGCTCCATGTTCAGGACGGCGTAGGAGCGGTTGGCGAGCACGACCGTGACGACGTCGAGACCCTCGCGCGCCATCGTCCAGAGCGCCTGAGACGTGTAGAGCGCGCTGCCATCGGCTTGGAGGGCGACGACCTGCCGACTGCGGTCGGCCAGCGCGGCGCCCAGAGCCACCGGGAGGCCCTGGCCGATCGCGCCACCGGTCAGGGTCAGCCAATCGTGCGGGGGGGCGCCGGCGGTCGCCCCCGGAGCGAAGATCCCTGCGGTGACCCCTTCGTCCGAGACGATGGCCCCTTCGGGCAGAAGGTTCCCGAGCGCCTGGGCGACCCCGAGGGCATCGAGGGCGCCCGAGGGGAGCTCCGGAGCTTCCGTCACGGCGCGCCGCGCGACTCCGTGATCGACGCCGAGCAGGAAGGTCAACGCTTCAAGTGCCGCTGTCACATCGTCGGCCGGTCCGGCCACGAGGTGGACATCGCAACCGGGGGGCACGAGGTCGCCAGGCCTACCCGGATATGCGAAGAACGTGACCGGCGAGCGGGCATCGATGAGCACCAGGTGCTCGAGGCCCTCGAGCTGGGCGGTAGCGAACTCCGCCAGGTAGGACAGGCGTTCGACCTCCGGGCGGCCCGCCCCGCGCTCGAGGCGCGCCGGGAAGGTCTCGCAGAGCAGCCGGGCACCGGCACTGGCGGCGAGGTCGGCCGCCAGATCGAGAGCCCGGCCACGGCATGCCCGACCTCCGATCAGGATGGCGGCGGGCCGCTTCGAGCGCAGCGCAGCCACGGCGTTGCCGACGGCTGCCTCATCTGGTGCGGTGCCGGCCCCAAGAGTACCGGCGGGAGATCTGCCTTCAGCGACCGCGCCGCCGTCGGACCACGAGACGTCGGCGGGCACGATGAGGGTGGCAACCGACCCCGGCGGCCCAACAGCAGCAGCGAGCGCGTCGAGGACGTCGATGCCGAGCTCAGCCGTTGAGGCGGAGGAGCGGACGAACGAGGAGACGTTACGGGCAACGGTCTCGATGTCCGACTGCAGCTGAGCGTCGAGGTGGTGGTGGGTGGTGGCATGATCGCCGACGAGGGCGAGGACAGGACTCCCAGCCCGACGAGCGTTGTGAAGGTTGGCCAGTCCATTTCCGAGGCCCGGGCCGAGGTGGAGCAAGGTCGCCGCCGGCCGGCCGGCAATCCTGGCAAATCCGTCTGCGGCGCCAGTCGCCACCCCCTCGAAGAGCACGAGCACGCCGTGCATCTCGGGTAGGTCGTCAAGGCTCGCCACGAGGTGCAGCTCGGAGGTTCCCGGGTTCATGAAGCACGTGTCGACGCCAGCCGCAACCAACGTGCGGACGAGGGCCTGGGCGCCGTTCACCGATCCACGACCTCGCCGAAGCCGGCGTCGAAGATGGTCCCAGGGTTAAGGATGGATCGGGGGTCGAATGCCACCTTGATCCGGCGCATGAGGGCGAGTTTGGCCGGATCCTCGAGCTCGGCCAGGTATGACCGCTTGCTCACCCCGATGCCGTGCTCGCCCGAGATGGCCCCACCGAGCTCGAGTCCCGTCGCCAGCACCGTGCGCATGATCCCGCCGCGCACCTCGGCGTCGGGCTGGAAGACCGAGAGGTGAACGTTTCCATCCCCTGCGTGTCCGCAGCCGGTGATGAGCGACCCCGTGGCCCGAGCGACCTCGGCGACGGCCTCCAGGTAGCGAGGGATCGAAGCCCGGGGCACGACGACGTCGAGCAAGTCGTCAGCCCCGGCCGCCTTCGACGCCCAGAAGGCTCGCTCGCGAGCCCGGATCAACTGGGAGCCGGCGAGGTCAGGCAGCACGTAGACCTCCAGGGCCCCGAGGTCGGCGACGAGACCGGCCAGCGACTCGGTGTCCTCGTCCAGACGGTCTCGGTGGTGGTCCTCGAGGACGACCACAAGGTAGGCGAGCGCCCGGCTCCGGATCCCCTCGGGGATCCCGAGGTCGATCCCCTCCTGGGCAGTGATCGCTGCCATGGTCAGGAAGTCGACGTACTCAACTACGAGTGGGCCGATCCCGCTGGCCACGATGTCCGGCACCGTACGGGCCACGTCGTCGACGGTGGCGAAGGGCGCGAGGAGCGTGGCGTGGTAGCGAGCGCGTGGGTGCAGGCGAAGCGTGGCCTTCGTCACGAGGGCAAGGGTCCCCTCGGACCCGACGATCAGCTGGGTGAGGTCGTAGCCGGAAGTGGACTTGACGAACTTGCCGCCGGCCGAGATCACCTCGCCGGTGCCGAGCACCGCCTCGAGGCCGAGAACGTGGTGGCGCGTCACCCCGTACTTCACGGCTCGCATGCCACCGGCGTTTGTCGCGATGTTGCCGCCCAGGCTGGCCGACTGCTCGCCAGGGAAGACCGGGTAGATCAGGTCGGTCGTCTCGAGGGCCTCTTCGAGCTGCGCCAGCGTCACGCCGGGTTCGACGACGGCCACGTGGTTGGCGACGTCGATCTCGAGGATTTGGTTCATGCGCTCGAATGAGACGATGATTCCCCCTTCGCTCGGCACACACCCGCCCGAGAGGCCGGTGCCCGACCCGCGTGCCGTGAGCGGGACACCCTCGGCCATCGCCAGCCGTACGATGGCGGCCACCTCGGTAGTGCAGCCCGGCCGAACGACGGCCCGGGGACGAACCACGGCCCCGCCCAGCGCCTCGTCGTGGGTCGCCTCGTCACTGATGGCGTCGTCGACGTCCAGGTTCGCGGCTCCCACGATGTCGGCCAGAATCTGCTCGATCATGAACGGCCCACCGCTCTCTCCGAACCTGACTCGGACGATCCGGCTCCGTCACGCGTCGTCATCGTCCTCCTCCGCCGTCATCTGCACGTAACGCTAGCCATCGGCGTGCGGGATAGGGCGAAGATCGCTCTTGCCGCCAGGAGAGCCCCATGATGGCCCTGTTTGGAGCTGCCTCCCGAGAAGGGGATTCGCACGCAACGGGCCGGATCAGTGCACCCAGCCATTCCCCAACAGTCACCGCGCCACGATGACACGCAGCAGACCCGCTTCTCCCCCTGCACCAAGAAACCGATCGGGGGTCAGGCTCAGAGGCAGTCGGTGACTCCCTCGACCTGGGCGAGGTAGCGCTCGACCAGCTCGAGAATCTCCGCGTGGCCGGTGGTGACTCCGAGAGCCTGCTCCATGACAAGGACGCGCTAGATGCTGGTCATGAGGAAGAGCGCGGCTGTGGGCGGGAGCTCGTCGGGGTCGATGCCGTACTCGCGGGACACCCCGGACAACGCCTCAGCCTGCTGGCGACGGAACCGCTCGGCGTAGGCCGCGATCTCGGTTCGGATGGCCTTGCGGTGGTTGGCCAAGGCCGTGAACTCCGTGGTGAGGGCTGCCCCCGCCGGCTCGCTGCTCAAGGCCCACAGCGCCCGCAGCGGCTGGGGCGAGGCCAAGGCGCTCGCCTGGCGATCGAGGTTCCGCTCAGCACCCCGTCGGACGAGGGCGAGGAACAGGTCGTCCATCGAGCGGAAGTGATCGTGGACGAGCTGGGGCTTCAGGCCTGCCCTCGCTGCGACGCGGCGGGATGTCACCGCGGCGTAGCCCTCGTCGAGCATGAGGGCCTGTGCCGCGTCAAGGAGAGCGGCCCGGCTCTTGGAGTCCTCCGAACCGATCTGGCGTGTCGTCGTCTTGCTTTCCACCGTTGCATATTGCATCCTGTGCGTTGACAGCCGCACGTCCGGTTGCCAGACAACCTCACAGCACATGGAGCCTGGAGGAGGCACATGACCAACTTCGAGATGGTGGACTCCTACACGGACGGGTCGCTCGTCGACGATCCCTTTCCGTACTTCGAGTACCTGCAGGAGAAGTGTCCGGTGCTGCCCCGGGACGCGACAGCGCCCGTCGACCTCACCCGGGAGTGGGGAGATCGACGGGCGCTGACGAGAGCTGCTGCTCAAGCCGCCTTGAGGCCCATAAGGTTGAACATGTTCTCCCCCATGATCTTGTCGGTGGCATCCTTCGAGACGCCCTCAGCCTCGCACCAGCGGTAGAAGCCGACGGGGTCGGCGAGACCCTCCGGGTGCGGCCAGTCCGAGCTGTAGAGGACGTGGTCGAGACCGACGATGTCGATGACCGGCTCGAGCTTGTCCTCCCAGAAGGGCGCCACGTAGAGCTGGCGCTTGATCGTGTCGAGCGGGTGCTCGGCGAACTGCTGGGGCACCTTGTTGTAGGTGAGCACCAGGTCCTCGACCACGCGGGGCAGCCACGACGAGCCGAGCTCCACGGTGGCCATCTTGACCTTTGGGAACCGGCTCAGCATGCCGTGGGCAACGGCCGAGATGACGGTGTCCATGACGTCGCGGTGGCTCTTTGAGGCCAGCGTGAAGGCGTCGGGCTCGAAAGCCTTCATCTCGTCATCGGTCTGGCCGACCCACTCGTTTGAGTACTTCGTGTAGCCCGAGTCAGAGGCGTGGGTGGTGAAGAGGACGCCCGAATCCTGGACGCGTGCCCAGAACGGGTCGAACTCAGGAAGGAAGGGCGAGCGCGGAGCACGCCAGCCTGCGACGGGCGCCGGACGGAGCAGGATCGCCTTGGCGCCCTTCTCGAGCACCCACTCGAGCTCCTTGATCGCACCCTCGAGCGTCGAGAGGTTGATGACCGGGGTGGTGAAGATCCGCTCTTCGTGGTCGAACCTCCACTCGTCGTAGAGCCACTCGTTATACGCGTGGACCATGATCTGGGTGAGCTCGGGGTCGTCCATGAAGTTGACCTCGACCACCGAGGCGAGGGTGGGGTAGTTCAGCGTTGCGGCCACGTGCATGCGGTCCATCAGCTTGATTCGAGCGTCACGGTCGGTGAACTCGGGGATGGCGCGCATCGGGGTGACGATCTCGCGGAAGCTCTTGCCCGTCGGGTTGTGCGCAGCGAAGTACTCCATGCCTGACCCGGGAGCGGCGACGACCTCGAAGGTTGGGTTGGGGATGTAGCCGGAGATCTTGCCGCGCACGGCCAGCTTGGTCCGGCCGTTGACCTCGACGAGCTGCATCAAGCCGCTGTGCTCCTTGGGCAGGTAGCGAGTGAACGCGTCCGCCTGCTCGTAGAGGTGGAAGTCGCAGTCGAAGACCGGAGCGGGGTACTGCGAGTACGTCATATCCTGGCTGTGGACCGGGTACTCCATTGGAACTCCTCTATTGGGTTCAGTGCACCACCATCAGAATGCAGTACCCCATACGATAACAGAATTGATAAATGCCGTCGAGGGTCCGGGTGGGGAAGATCACGCCTTGGTTTGCGGCTACTACGACCTCTGCGCTTCGCCTGGATTCACGACTGAATGCGACAAGCATCCTCGTCGTTCGATTCCAAAGACCGGACGGTGGCTGCTGCGTTCTCACGTTGCAAAACGATACCCCTGGCTCCCACATTCATGCTGGGTCGGATCCGATATCAGCCAGACGGTACGGTGCAGGGACGCACCGTCGTTCTCGACGGTTGCGACCGGGCTGGTCCAAGAGGTCCCGCGCCTGGGATCCCGTGGGCCTGCGGAATGGCACTCCACCGGCACGAGCCACCAGCGAGTCGACGCTGAGCAGGCTTACACTTCGGCCAGTCGGAGAATCAGCTCTGAGGACCTGGTGTGTCGAGGAGGATGAGGGGGAATCGAAGATGGCCGGTGCACTTTGGTCCATGTCTGCGAGAGAGATCGCTCGCCAGATCGCCATCGGCGAGGTCTCTGCGGTCGAGGTCCTCGACGCCCACCTGAAGCGGATCGACGAGGTGAACCCGGCACTCAATGCCGTGGTCCGGATTCTTGATAATGAGGCCCATGTGCAAGCTGCAGCTGCCGACGAAGCGGTGCGGCGTGGCGATCACCTCGGACCGCTCCACGGTGTGCCGATCTCGGTCAAGGACAACATCGACGTTGTCGGTGACGTCACCACCTTCGGCATCCCTCTCTTGGCGGGGATGGTCGCAACGCAAGATGCTCCGGCGGTCGAGAGGATGCGCTTCGCGGGGGCGATCCCGTTCGCCCGGACCAACCTCCCCGACTTGGGTCTCAGGGTCCACACGAACTCTGCGCTACATGGTCTGACCAAGAACCCATGGGACTCATCCCGCACCGCTGGTGGATCGAGCGGGGGTGAAGCCTCGGCGCTGGCATCTGGGATGTCACCCCTTGGACTGGGCAACGACATCGGTGGCTCCCTGCGGAACCCGGCGTATGCCTGTGGCGTGACGTCGATCAAGCCGAGCACCCAGCGTGTCCCCTACGCCACCACCACCATGCCGGGCGGCACCATGCTCGCCACACAGCTGATGCTGGTCCAAGGCGTGCTCGGCCGACACGTCGCCGACGTCCGACTCGGCCTCTCGATCATCGCCGGCGCTCATCCCCGTGATCCCTACGCGATCAGTGC
>JADGOD010000190.1 GCA_017883125.1 Acidimicrobiales bacterium | reverse complement strand
CGGGCCATTCGAACGGCGTCTGGTCATCGCCGGTCTCCGGTTCCGGGTGGTGTCGATCCGCCAGGGTGACGAGACCTTGGCCGAGGTCGACGGGCTCCCGTACCGCGTGACCCAGGACGATGGTGGCTTCATCCGCGCCCCATCGCCGGGCTTGCTGGTCCACCTCTTCGTCACAAGCGGTGATGAGGTGGTGCCGGGCAGTCTCTTGGCCACCGTCGAGAGCATGAAGATGGAGGTGGCGCTGCGGGCCGAGGTCGGTGGCCGGGTTCGCGAGGTGCTGGCAGTGGTGGGCGCGCCGGTCGAGGCGGGAAGCCCGCTGCTGCGTCTCGAGGCAGGGCCTGAGAGCGCCGTCTCTGCCGATGACGCTGACCGCGTCGACTTCTCCACCCTGGTCGTGGCTGATTCCGACGACCCTCGGATCAGTGTCGCCCACGAGCTCGACGAGCTCCGGTCCCAGGTTCTTGGCTACGACTACACCGACGCCGAGGCGCGCCGCACCGTCGCCATCTACCTGCGGGATCGGTCGAAACTGGCCGCAGACGACGTCGAGGCCCTCCATCGTGAGCTGGCTGTCCTCGACGCCTTCGCCGACGTCGTCCTGCTCAGCCGGAACCGCCGCAATGACGAGGACGCGGCCGCCGAGAGCGTCCACAGCCCCCGTGAGTTCTTCCATGCGTTTCTTCGGACCTCCGATGCCGCCAGCGCCGGTCTGCCGTCGAGCTTCGAGGCCAAGCTTCGAGCTGCAGTGGCTCAGTACGAGGTCGACGGGCTCGAGCGCACCCCACCGTTGGAGGAGGCCCTGCTGTGGATGTTCCTCGCACAGCAGCGTCACGCCACCGTGCTTCCGGCAGTGCTGGCCATCCTCGGATTCCACTTCGACCACCCGGAGATCCCCGAGGAGCTGCGCCTTGCGCTCCTCGATGCGCTTGACAGGTTGATCGTGGCCACCCAGCTCCGCCATCCCGTGGTCGGCGCGCTGGCTCGCAGCCTTCGGTTCCATCTCTTCGACGAGCCGCTGATCGAGGCTCGACGCGAGGAGACGCTGGCGCTCATGCGCAAGCAGCTCTCGGACCTGGCCGTCACCGAAGACCGGGACGTACGGGAGGCGACCATGGAGGTGCTCGTCTCCTGCCCGCTGCCGCTGACACGCCTGATGGCAGCGTTGGGCGATGAGGACGTCGCGGAGCGACGAGAGCTGGTCGAGGTGCAGACCCGGCGCTACTACCAGATCCGGGACTTGGCGGACGTCCGTTGCTTCGATCACGCCGGCCGGCGGATGGTCACCGGGACCTTCGAAGAGGCAGGCGAGCGCGTGGCGGTGGTGGCTGGTGGAGCATCCACGGCAGACACCGCAGAGATGGTCGCCATCTTCCAGGCGATCGGAGAAGAAGCGGGGCCATCGAACGCGACGGTGGCCGACGTGTACGTGATGGGTGGACCACCGGTGTCGCCCACCGACGAAGACCTCGCCAGGAGCATCCTCGACGCACTGGGCGCCGTTGATCTCCCCGACGGGCTGCGGCGCGTGACGGTCTCGGTGCCGATCACAGCCGCGCGAGTCTCGCGGTTCACCTTCGAGCGCACCACCACCGGCTTCACGGAGAATCCGACGCTCCGCGACCTCCACCCGATGATCGCCGAGCGCCTCCAGCTGTGGCGGTTGTCCGAGTTCTCCCTGCAGAGGCTCCACGCTGCCGAAGACGTCTACCTCTTCGAGGCCACGAGCCGCACCAATGCCAATGATCGGCGGCTTCTGGCGCTCTCCGAGGTGCGAGATCTCACGCCGCTCAGGGACGCAACAGGATCGGTGACGGCCATTCCCGCCCTTGAGCAGGTGCTGGACAGCTGCCTCGATGGAATCCGCCGAGCGATGGCCGATTCGGACTCGCCCGAGCCCCCCCAATGGAACCGGATCGTCCTTCACGTCTGGCCGGTCATAGAGCTCGATCAGGAGGAGTTGCTCTCGATCGTCTGGGCCCTCGCACCTCGCACCGACGGAGTCGGGCTCGAGCGGGTGGACGTCCAGGGACAGATCATGGGCACCGACGGGGCTCGAGAGGTCAGGATGCGGATGTCCAGGTCGGCGAGCGCGGGCCTGAACGTCGAGGTGACCTCGCCGCCGGAGGAGCCGATGAAGCCGCTCAGCGCCTACGACCAGCGGGTCATGCGGGCCCGCCAGCGAGGCACCGTCTATCCCTATGAGCTGATCCCCTTGCTCCTGCGCCCCTTCGAGGGATCCGAGGTGCCAGCCGAGGGGCTCATCCGGACAGCACCCGCGTTCCAGGAGTACGAACTCGGCATCAACGGGACGGCCCTGCCGGTCGATCGTCTCTACGGAGAGAACACGTCGGGCATCGTCTTCGGGACGGTCACCACCCCGACGAACCGCTATCCCGAGGGGATGACTCGGGTGGTGATCCTCGGAGATCCCACCAAGTCACTCGGCTCTGTCTCCGAGCCCGAGTGTCGGAGGATCATGGAGGCCGTCGACCTGGCAGAGTCGCTTGGCGCGCCGATCGAATGGCTCGCGATCTCCTCGGGGGCGAAGATCGCCATGGACAGCGGCACCGAGAACATGGACTGGGTGGCGCGCGTGCTGCGCCGGCTGATCGAGTTCACCCAGGCTGGCGGCGAGGTGAACGTGGTGGTGACCGGGATCAACGTCGGCGCTCAGCCGTACTGGAACGCCGAGGCGACGATGCTCATGCACACGAAGGGCATCTTGGTGATGACGCCCGACAGCGCGATGGTCCTCACCGGCAAGCAGGCACTGGAGTACTCGGGGGGCGTGGGTGCCGAGGACAACTTCGGCATCGGTGGCTACGACCGGATCATGGGCCCCAACGGCCAGGGCCAGTACTGGGCGGCGAACCTGGATCAGGCCTGTCGGATCCTCATGGCCCACTACGAGTTCGCCTACGTGGCTCCCGGAGAGCGGTTCGGGCGACGGTCGTCGACCATCGATCCGGTCCAACGCGATGTTCGGTCGAGCCCACACCACTTCGAGGGCACCGGTTTCACCACGATCGGTGAGATCTTCTCGCCGGAGACCAATGCCGAACGCAAGAAGGCGTTTGACATCCGAACGCTGATGAAGGCCATCATCGACAGTGACTGCACCCCTCTCGAGCGGTGGGCCGGGATGGCGGACGCGGACACTTCGGTGATCTTCGACGCCTTCCTTGGTGGCTATCCGGTCACCCTCGCGGGAATCGAGTCGCGTCCGGTCCAGCGTCTCGGCCCTCTGTCCCCGGACGGACCCACGACCTGGTCGGGCGGGACGCTCTTCCCGATGTCGTCGAAGAAGGTGGCACGGGCCATCAACGCGTCCAGCGGGAATCGACCGGTGGTGGTCCTGGCCAACCTCTCCGGGTTCGACGGGTCCCCCGAGTCTCTTCGTCGGATGCAGCTTGAGTACGGGGCCGAGATCGGCCGAGCCATCGTCAACTTCGATGGCCCCATCGTGTTCTGCGTGATCTCCCGGTCTCACGGCGGCGCGTTCGTTGTGTTCTCGAACGTGCTGAACGACGGCATCGAGGTGGCGGCCGTCGACGGGTCGTACGCATCGGTGATCGGCGGCGGGCCGGCCGCCGCGGTGGTCTTCGGCGGCGAGGTGAGGAAGAGGACTGAGGCCGATCAGCGCTTGGTTGACCTGCGAGCGCGCATCGATGCGCTCGCCGGGGGGGAAGCAGGCCTGCTGCAGGCGGAGCTCGAGCAGCTCCGCCCCATCGTGCAGGCCGAGAAGCAGGCCGAGATAGCTGCCGAGTTCGACCGGATCCACAGCATCGAACGAGCCAAGGCGGTCGGCTCGGTCGATGCCATCGTCCCCCCCGGTGACCTGCGGCCGTATCTCATCGGGGCGGTGGAGCAAGGCAGGGAGCGTACCGAGCAGGCTTGGCGATGATGGGCCTCTCGTGCCGAGCACCGATCGCATGTGTCGCCGGCCAAGATCGCG
>JADGOD010000189.1 GCA_017883125.1 Acidimicrobiales bacterium | reverse complement strand
GAAGGCTCGGGAGCGCGAGAACGATCCCCGACGCCAGGAGGGACTGCAGGCCGCTCGGGCGACGATGGCAGAGATCTTCGACGGCGCTCCAGAGTTCGTCGACCTGACCGTCGTCGAGGAGATGACGCCCTAGGCGAACAAGCGCCCCAGCATCGCCGATCGGTCCAACTGCGACACGTACAGCGCTGGCAGGCGCCGAATGCCGAGTACGTCGACCGATGGCTGCCATGCGCACCTGTTCCATGCCGAGGGTCCCGGATGGATCGTGGTCTACCGCCACGAGGTGCTCGACACGACAGCGGCGCTCTCGAGCCCGAATCGCAGGATCAGGCGATTGGCGAAGGACGCAGCACTCAGAAGCCCCCTTGTTGGGCCCAGCTCCGACGAAGTCTCATTCATCTGGCCACCACGTGGTTCAGACGAGGGCGGCTGAACGATGCCAGCACGCTGAGCCGGCGGTGCGGGCAGGACACGTTGGCTCGGCGACGACGCCGGCATGAGGTGAGGGGATGACGTTGCGCAACACTGAGTACCGCATCACGTTCAGCTCTGAGGCTGGCCGCTTCTACTACTACTTCGCCAAGGACGGCAGCGGTTGGTATCAGATCACGTCGGCGGGCCACCGGCACAAGGCCACCGCCGAGCAGGTGCTCAATCACATTCTTCCTGCGCTGGCCAAGGTCAAGCCCGGTGTGAAGGTCACCGTCGAGTACGTACCCGAGAGTGCCTCGCCGACCCGTGATACCTGAACGAGACCGCATCGATCGTGTGCCCGCTTCGGCACCCAGGCCCTCGTGGTTGAGTGGGCATAGACCCACCCGACCGTGGGCGCCGAGGGTCGCAGCGGACGGCACCTCGAGGGCGCAGGGACTCATGGGCGGGATGGTGATCGCCGCTCTGCTCTCCGTCCGCTGTGGCGTGGCCGCGATCAGTCGTCGAGCTGGACGGTCGGCGCGCTCCGGCTCAGGGGCGTCTGCTCGGGCGCCGGCCCTCCCGGATCGCCTCCTCGACCAGCTCGATGACCCAGGTGATGCCCCCTATGGCCCGGTTGCGATCGAGCTGCCAGTCGACCGCCAGACGCTCGTACGCCGCGACACCCCAGAGCACGTCGAACATCGCCGCAGCCACCGTGCGATCGGACTCCGACCATCCCGCTGTCTGAGCCGCAACGGCCCGCAGCAGCGCCTCTCGCTGTCGCTGACTCGCCTCCGTGAGGGTCGAGTCCAGGGGCGGGCGCGACTCGAGGGGATGCGAAGAGACGGTCTCGAAGATCCGGGCTGCCACGTCAGCGATCTGCACGAGCTCGAGCCCGTCAAGGTCGATCCCGGACTCCTCCTCAAGGCGGCGCATGACCGCGTCCCGGAGCCCCCGCTCGTTCTCGAAGTGGCGGTAGACGGTGCTCTCGTTGACCCCGGCGCACTCGGCGACGGCCCGGATCGTCAGCCCCCGCCAGTCTCTGATGGACACGCCCCGGAGGAGCTCGCAACCCGCCGCGATGATCCGCTCGCGCGTCTCGGCCGCCCGCTGGCGGCGCAGCGTGCCGTCATACCGCCGACGAGGCCCGACCTGCTCGTTCACATCAGCTCCTCGGACGCCCGCATGGCGTCCATTCTTCTATGCCAGCTTGGCGGACCAGCCCCCGTCGACCGGGATGACGGCGCCGGTGATCACGACCACCTTGTCGTCCAGCATCCCCATCATGCGCCTCCAGTCCAGCGTCTCGGCTGATCGGTTCGAGCTCGAGCGGTCTCGGTGCTCATGAGGTGAAGACCGGAAGCGTCTCCCAGCCACGGACCGTCGAGGTGGGGGCGAGCGTGGCGCGGCTCTCGTCGACCTCCCACTCGGGGAACCGGTTGAGGACCTCATCGAGGGCGATGCGGCCTTCGAGGCGGCCGAGCGCCGCGCCGAGGCAGAAGTGGATGCCGAAGCCGAACGTGAGGTGCTGGCCGATCTTGCGGTGGATGTCGAAGCTGTCACCGTCTTCGAAGCGACGATCGTCGCGGTTGGCAGACCCCGGGAGGAGCAGCATGATGTTGTCCTTCGGCACCGTCTGGCCATGGAGCTCGACGTCCCGGGTGACCCACCTGGCCATGTGGGGCGCGGGCGACTCGAACCGCAGGATCTCCTCAATGGCGTTGGGGATCAGCGATCGGTCCTCGACCAGCTCCCGTCGCTGGTCCGGGTGGTCGGCCAGCACCTTCCCGGTCCAGCCGATCACGCGGGTGGTGGTCTCGTTGCCGGCACCGGCGACCACGCTGATGTAGGTGAGGATCTCCTCGCGGGTCAGTCGCCGAACCGTCCCGGTCTCGTCTTCGAACTCCGCCTGGAGGAGCTCGGTCATGATGTCGTGCGAGGGGTGGTCGGCCCGCCAGTCGATGTACTCGGCGAACTGATCGCCGCCGACGAAGTCCTCCGAGACCGTCATGGGCTGACCCGCCTCCGTGCGGAGGTTCGCGTCGACGCGGTCGCGGACGGCCTCCTGGTCCTGTTCCGGGATGCCGAGCAACATGCCGATGACGCGCATCGGCATCTGGGAGCCGAGGTCCGCGATGAAGTCGAACTCCCCCGCGCCGACCAGCGCGTCGAGGCTGCGGGCGCAGAACTCCCTGATCTGGGGCTCGAGCGACGCCACCCTCCGGGGCGAGAAGACCCGCGACAGAAGGCTGCGGTGCATGGTGTGCACCGGCGGGTCCTCGAAGATGAGCACACCGGGAGGCATCTGAATGTTCGCCCTGATCAGCTCGATGATCCCCCCGCGCCCGGAGATGAAGGTCTTCGGGTCGAGCAGGCTGTGCTCGACGTCCTCGAAGCGGCTCACGGCGTAGAAGTCGTGAGGCTCGTTGTAGTAGAGCGGCGCCTCCTCTCGCAGCCGGCGATACACCGGGTATGGATCGGAGTTGATGTCCACGTCGTACGGGTCGTAGTACACGTCGCTAGAGGTCTTCACCGTCATTTGCTTCCCCCCCCACTCTCGATGCCCACCGCAGCACGTCTGCCGCTGTCGACATTTCGTGCCAGAAGTATGGCATGAATATGCCAGGCCTCCTCGTACGGAGCGAGAGCCTTCGTCCAGGCGGCTGGCGGCTAGAGGTCCCCCTCCAAGAAGACCTCGACGTCGATGGCCGGATCCCTGGGGAAGGGAGCATCGGCCACGGGCCCGGGGTCCTCGTAGGTCTCTTGGTAGATGAACTTGCCCCCGCGCAGCACCGAGGCCGCCGCCCCTCCGAGACAGCAGATGATCGAGAAGTCGCAGACCATCCTGAGCCCGTTGTGGAAGGCGCCGGAGATGATCGAGGGGAAGAAGCCCCTCGAGACGACCGTGGCGTGCGCCGCGGGCGCCAGGTGGCCGAGGACATGAGGGCCGAGCAGGTGCTCGATGGGGTTGTAGCCGAGCAGTGAGGCGAAGAGCGTCGAGACCGCGGGCAGATGGGACGCCCTGGTGGCGTCGGCGAGGGGGACGCCCTGGTGGACGAGCCCGGCAACGAGATCGGTGTGGAGGCTGACGCTGATGCCCACGATGATCAAGGTGAAGTAGATGCCGATGGAGAAGACCTGGCCCGAGTTCTGGAAGGTCGCGTACATCCCCCCGCCCACCCCCCGGTGCTGGTGGGGCAGCGCGTTCATGATCCCGGCTCGGTTGGGCGAGGCGAAGGTGCCCATGCCGATCGCGCTGAGGAACAGGACGGCGGCGAACCACGGGTAGCTGAAGTTGACGGGCACGAGCTCGAGGAGGAAGAAGGAGAACGCTGACAAGAGCATGCCGAACACGGTGAACGGGCGCGGGCCGAAGCGGTCCGAGAGGAAGCCCGAGACAGGCCCCGAGGCCAAGAAGCCGAGGGTGAGCGGGAGCATCGCCAACCCCGCCCACAGTGGGGTGCTCTCGAAGTTGTAGCCGTGGAGCGGGAGCCAGATCCCCTGGAGCCAGATGATCAGCGTGAACATGAGCCCGCCCCGCGCGATCGAGGCCAGGAAGACCGAGGCGGTTCCTCCTGTGAAGGGACGGATCTTGAAGAGCGCGAGGTGGAACATCGGATCGGGGCTGCGCCGCTCGATGACCACGAAGGCGATGAGCAGCACGACGCCGCCCGCGAAGCACGAGACGACCAGCGGGCTCGTCCACCCCATCGTGTGGCCGCCATAGGGCTGGATGCCGTAGGTGACCGCCACCATGAGCGCGACGAGCCCGGTGGCGAAGGTGACGTTGCCCGCCCAGTCGATCTTGCGGTCTTGGACGAAGGGCAGCTCGCGCAGGTTCACGATCGACCAGAGCGTCCCGGCCAGGCCGACGGGGACCGAGACGAGGAAGATGAGCCGCCAGCTGATGGGCGCCAGCAGGCCGCCGAGCACGAGGCCGATGAAGGAGCCCGCTATCCCCGAGATCCCGTTGATGCCGAGCGCCATGCCGCGCTGGTGCTCGGGGAAGGCGTCGGTGAGGATGGCCGCCGAGTTGGCCACCAAGAAGGCGGCCCCGACTCCCTGGAAGATGCGCATGACGATGAGCCAGATCGCGGCCGCCGATCCGTGCATCCAGGTGATCGTGAGCAGCAGCGAGAAGAAGGTGAAGGTGGCGAAGCCGAAGTTGAACATCTTCAACCGGCCGTACATGTCGCCCAGGCGCCCGAAAGCAACGACCAGCACGGCCATCATCAGCATGTAACCGGTCATGAGCCAGAGCAGGTAGCTCGTGCTCCCAGGATCGAGCGGGTTCAGCTTGATGCCGTTGAAGATCGCGAAGCCGGCGGTGTAGAGGCGGACCCGCCGTACATGTCGGAGACACGGCCTGCGGTCACCAGCAGGGTCGCGGTCACGAGCGTGTAGCCGACGAGCATCCAGAGCAGGTAGTCGGATTCGCCGGGCGCGAG
>JADGOD010000001.1 GCA_017883125.1 Acidimicrobiales bacterium | reverse complement strand
GCCTCGCTCGTCACCGGCGGCACGATCCATCACATCGCAGACTGAGTCGCTCTGCGCCGTCGCGCTAGGAGGATTTCGACACGGGGGCCGTCACGACCTCAGCGAGCGAGGGGAACTGCGAGAGGCGGCTGAGCTGGCCGAGCTTGGCGCAGCTCACCCCGTGATTGGCGGCACGCAGGAGGCGGAGATCCCCGCGGCTGTTGCCGTACGCCCAGAGGGTGGGGGTCTGCTCGGAGGAGCCGAGGAGGCCCTCGGAGCGCATCCAGGAGGTCACCCGGGAGAACTTCTCGGCTCCCCGGCAGTTCTTCCCCTCGTAGCGGCCGGTCAGCAACCCGCTGGGGTCGATGGCCATACGGGTGGCCACGACGCCGTGGGCGCCGAGGATCTCGCCGACCGACTTGACGTAGAGCTCGGGCGAGGCCGAGACGATGACCACCCGGTGGCCAGCAGCCAGGTGGTCATCGAGACGGGCCTTGACGTCGGTGCGGAGCCGCGTCGCCACGTGGGAGGCGCCGTAGGAGGCGGAGATCTCCGCGATCTCCGCCAGAGGGCGGCCCCGGAGGAGAGCGACGAAGAGCTCCTCCTTGGTGCTGTCCGCCCTGGTGCCCCCCTTGAGGGCGGCCAGGCCCAGGCGGGGGGACATCCTGAGGGCGGTCGTCATCGCCGCCTTGGTCCCGGCCACGGTCCGGAGCCACGAGAAGACGGACCCTCCGTTGGTGAGGGTCCCGTCGAGGTCGAAGGCGGCGACGACGATCTCGGCGCGGTCGGGCATGGCGGGGTTCATGGTCGTCTTCCTCGGGATCGGGCCGACAAGAACGGGTCGGCACTCTGAGCGAACGTCGAGTTTCGCACGCGCAACGACCTGCTGAGGTGATGCCGCCGATCAATTCCCGTTAAATACGACAGATTAGGTCGACAATTGCCCTGGGACTCGCTAGTGTCCTTGGGGTAACGCACAACAGATGACCTCCGGGCCCCGGAGGTTCAACGAGGAGGCACGTTTCACATGGCAATTCGACTTGGCGACATCGCTCCGGACTTCACGGTGGACACCACCGAAGGAACGATCAACTTCCACGAGTGGCTCGGCGACGGCTGGGGCATCCTGTTCTCCCACCCCAAGGACTTCACGCCTGTCTGCACCACCGAGCTGGGCGCGTTCTCTGCCCGCAAGGGCGAGTTCGACAAGCGCAACACCAAGCTCATCGGCCTCTCCGTCGACTCGGTCGAGTCACACGGCAGGTGGGCCGGCGACATCAAGGAGACCCAGGGCGCAGCGCTGGCCTTCCCGCTCATCGGCGACGAGGATCGCAAGGTCTCCGATCTCTACGACATGATCCACCCCAACGCCGATGACACCCTGACGGTCCGGAGCGTCTTCATCGTCGGTCCTGACAAGAAGGTCAAGCTCATCTTGACCTACCCGGCCTCGACCGGTCGCAACGTCGACGAGATCATCCGGGTCCTCGACTCACTCCAGCTCAGCGCCGGCTATGCCGTGGCGACCCCGGTGAACTGGACGGACGGCGACGACGTGATCATCGCCCTCTCGGTCTCCGACGAGGAGGCCAAGACCAAGTTCCCCAAGGGCTTCAAGGCGATCAAGCCGTACCTGCGGGTGACGCCTCAGCCCAACAAGTAGCCAATCGGGCGCGCAGGCGTCCCGAAGCGATCCAGAGAGCTCAACGAAGGGCCGGCCTCGAGGGGCCGGCCCTTCGTCGGCTCCCCGCTACGGTCGCGGTGCGTCCCGACCGCGGCCGCGCCGTCATCAAGAGAGAGCTCAAGGAGTCCCATCGTGCCAACCAACCCGATCGCCGCCAGCGGAACCTTCTCGATCCAGGGGCGAGCCATCCACCGTCTGGGCTTCGGGGCGATGCGCATCACGGGACCTGGCGTCTGGGGCCCGCCCTCTGATATTCCGGGCTGTCTCGCGGTTCTCCGCAAGGCCGTCGAGATGGGCGTGGACTTCATCGACACCGCCGACTCCTATGGCCCAGAGGTCTCCGAGTCACTCATCGCGGAGGCCCTCCATCCCTACGGCGATGTCGTGATCGCCACGAAAGCAGGGTTCACGCGCCAGGGACCCAACAGCTGGGCACCCGTGGGCCGTCCCGAGTACCTCCGCCAGCAGTGCGAGATGAGCCTGCGACGTCTCAAGGTCGAGGCGATCGATCTGTTCCAGCTCCATCGCATCGACCCTCTCGTGCCGCGCGAGGAGCAGTTCGGGCTCTTGGCCGATCTGCTCGCCGAGGGGAAGGTCAAGGCGGTCGGCCTCTCTGAGGTGAGCGTCGACGAGATCCGAGCTGCCAACGACGTCGTGCCGATCTCCACCGTGCAGAACCTCTACAACCTGACCAATCGGCAGTCCGAGTCGGTCCTCGATCACTGCGAGACCGAGGGCATCGGCTTCATCCCGTGGTTCCCGATGGCTGCCGGCGAGCTGACTCGTCCCGGCGGCGCCGTCGACACCGTGGCCGCGGAGACCGGGGCGACCCACGCCCAGGTCGCACTGGCGTGGCTGCTTCGACGCTCCAAGGTGATGCTTCCGATTCCGGGGACCTCGAGCGTGGCCCACGTCGAGGAGAACTGCCGGGCGGCTGAGGTGAGCCTCACGGACGATCAGTTCGAGGCGCTCGAGGGCACTGCGCCCTAGACGCCCGAGGTGGCGGTCAGCTGGGGATCAGCTCGTCTCGGAGCTGGCGCTTGAGGACCTTGCCTGCCGGGTTGCGGGGGAGAGGGTTGTCCCTGAAGTAGAAGTACTTCGGGATGTTGTAGGCAGCGAGGCGATCCCCGACGTGCCGGGCGAGGTCCTCAGCGGCCACGCTCTGGCCGGGCCGCAGGACGATCACCGCACCGACCTCTTCACCGAGGATCGGATGGGGCACGCCGATCACCGCGCAATCGGCGACGGCTGGGTGGTCGAAGAGGACGCCTTCGATCTCAACTGAGTAGATGTTCTCTCCGCCTCGGATGATCATGTCCTTCGCCCGGTCGACGATGTAGATGAACCCCTTGTCGTCGATCTTGGCGATGTCGCCGGTGTGCACCCATCCGTTGGTGAACACAGCGGCCGTCTCCACGGGTCGGTTCCAGTAGCCGCGAACGACCTGGGGTCCCTTGATCCAAAGCTCCCCGTTCACGTCCGGCCCTTGGGGTCGGGTGGGGTCGGGCTCCGACCCGTCGAAGTCCTCCGGGACGATGGCCGCGTCGGCCACCGGCACGATCGTCCCGACGCTGTCGGGGCGCTCCACGTAGTCGGGTCCGGTGTTCATCGTCGAAGCCGCCGAGGTCTCGGTCATGCCGTAGCCGTTGCCGGGCTGGCCGATCGGGAACGCCTCCTTGATGCGACGGACGAGATCCGGAGGGGCTGGCGCTCCGCCGTAGGAGACGCTCCGGACGCTGGAGGTGTCGCGTTTGGTGAGGTCGGGGGAGTCGAGGACCTGCATCACCATGGCGGGGACGCCGCCGAAGGTGGTGATCCTCTCCCGCTCGATCAGCTCGAGCGTCCGCTCGGGATCGAAGTGGTGCATCATGACCAGCTTGCCACCAGCCGCGGTGTTCACGACCAAGACGGCATGGCAGCCGGTGGCGTGGAACAGCGGAACGCTCAGCAGGTAGGAGTTCGGGATGCTCTCGTCGCCTTCGACATTCCCGCCGCCGAAGCGCAGCGTTGATCGCGCCGAGACGAAGAAGAGGTTCATCATGTTCGAGCACGAGTTGCGGTGGGAGCCGACGGCCCCCTTGGGCCGGCCCGTGGTCCCCGAGGTGTAGAAGATCGTGGCATCGTCGTCGGGGTCGATCGTGGCGTCGGGCAGCTGGGCATCTTCAGCGACCTCATCGAGGACGTCGCCGAAGACCTCGAGCGTGATCCTCGGGGAAGAGGGCGCGAGGTCGATCGCCTCGCCTCGGTCCTCGGAGGTGACGATGACGTGGGCGAGGTAGGGGATCTCGTCGAGGTGCGGCCGGATCCTCTCGAGGCGCTCGACGTCGACGACGGCGAGGACGCTTCCAGAGTCGGTGAGGCCGTAAGTTAGCTCCTCGCCGGTCCACCAGGCATTCAGCGGGACGACGATCGCTCCGATGGAGACCGCTCCCCAGAAGGCGATGATCCACTCGGGGAGGTTGCGCATGGCGATCGCCACCCGGTCGCCCTTGCGCACGCCCCGGTCGCCCAGGCGCCGGGCGAACGTGGCGGCCATCGAGAAGTGCCTCTCGAAGGAGATCCGCTCGTCTTCGTAGACGATGAAGTCTCGGTCGCCGTGGCGCCGAGATCCGATCAGGATCTCGCGAAGGCTCCCCGGGCAGTTCTTCCAGACGCGGGTCTCGATCCCACGGATCGTGGCGGTCTCGATCTCGAACATCTGACCCGCAGCGGTCATCTGATCCGTGGCCTGGCTCAGGCTCATCGCTGCTTCGCCGCGCGGCGAATCCGTGGTCTCAGCCATGGTGCTCCTTGAAGACGGTCGCTCGGTAGTACCGGAGCTCCTCGATGGACTCCTTGATGTCGTCGAGCGCCCGGTGGGTGCCGGTCTTGACCGGAGCGGCGGTGGCAATCTCGGGATACCAGCGGCGACACAGCTCCTTGACGGTCGAGACGTCAACGCACCGGTAGTGGAGGAACGCCTCGATCCGGGGCATCTGGGCGACGAGGAAGCGCCGGTCGGTGCCGATGGAGTTCCCGGCGAGTGGGACCGTGCCGGCCTCGCCGATGTGCCGCTCGAGGAACGCCATCGTCGCTGCCTCCGCATCCGCCATCGACAGGGTTGAGGCCTCAATCTCGGGGGTGAGCCCGGAGTGGGAGTGCATCGAGGTGACGAAGTCGTCCATCTGGCTCAGCTCTGCGGGGCTGGCGTGGATCACGAGATCGGGTCCCTCGGCGATCACGGTGAGGTCGTCGTCGGTGATCAGCGAGGCGATCTCGACGATGACGTGTCGGTCTGGGTCGAGGCCAGTCATCTCAAGATCGATCCACGCAAGCATCGAAAGGCAGCGTAGCCACCTGACGGGGGCGACCCGGTGGAAGAGGGGTACCCTGAGCCCATGGTTGACGTGGCCATCACGCTGCTCGATGAAGAGATTGAGATCCCCAGGTACGCAACAGCAGGTGACGCTGGGTGTGATCTGGTCGCACGCGAGGACGCCACGTTGGATCCTCAGGGAGGACGGGCTCTCATCCCCACTGGGCTAGCGCTCGGGCTGCCGGAGGGATATGCCGGCTTCGTCCAGCCGCGCAGCGGCCTGGCGCTGCGCCACGGCGTGACCTGTCTCAACACTCCCGGCCTGATCGACTCCGGCTACCGGGGAGAGGTCAAGGTCCTGCTTGTCAACACCGACCCCTCCGAGACCTACGTCGTCAAACGTGGAGACCGGATCGCCCAGCTGGTCATCCAGCAGGTGGCGCACTCGACGTTCCATGAGGTGCCACACGGCGAGCTGACCGAGACCGATCGCAGCAGCGGCGGATTCGGGAGCACGGGCCGATGAACTCCGAGCCTCTGAGCGCCCTCGACTCGGTGTTCGTCACGATGGACTCGGCCAACGCCCCGCTCCACGTCGGCGCGCTCATCGAGCTCGAGGGGTTGTACGGATCGTCACTCGACCCCGGAGTCCGATTCTCTGAGATCCGCTCGACCATCGAGGAGCGGCTTGGGTCGATCGAGGTCCTTCGTCGACGTGTCGTGAGGGTGCCGTTCGATCTGGGCCCGCCCCTGCTCATCGACGATCCTGAGTTCGATCTTGACTTCCACGTGGTTCGCCGCGCCGTGCCCTCCCCGGGAGGCCCTCGACAGGTCGATGCGCTCGTCGCCCAGATCATGGCGCTGCCCCTGGCTCCCGATCGCCCTCTGTGGGAGATCAACGTCATCGAGGGCCTCGAGGACCACAGGACCGCCTTGCTCGTCAAACTGCACCACGCCCTCGCCGATGGGGTCTCCGGGGCGATGGTGTTCGCTGGGCTCTTCGATCTCGACCCGGCCAACTCGAGCGAGGTGGTTCCGAACGAGCCGCTTGCTGCCCCTCCGCTCCCATCTCCCATCGAAATGCTGGCGCGCTCGTCCTCGGAGATCCTCCGGCGACCCGGCGCCTTCCTCGAGGCGCTCGGATCGAGCCTCGAGAGGTTGGCGGGTCGGGTCGATGAGCTCATGGGAACGGTGGCGGGAGCCCAGCCTTCGCACGAAGACGGACCGTCGTTGTTCGATGCGCCGACGACGTCGCTGTCGGGGATGATCTCGTACGCCAGGAACTTCGAGCGGTTCCGTCTCAACCTCACGGAGGTGAAGGAAGCCGCCGGCCGGCACGGAGGCACGGTGACGGACTTCGCCATGACAATCATCGGCGGCGCGCTGCGGCGGCTTCTCGAAGAGCGGGGAGAGCCGACGAACAAGGACCTCATTGCGTTCGTCCCGATCAACATCAGGGTGCCGGGCACCGAGAGCCAGCTCGGGAACCGCATCTCGGGCCGGTTGGTCCCGCTATCAAGCACGATCAGCGATCCCCTGGAGCGCCTTGCTGC
>JADGOD010000188.1 GCA_017883125.1 Acidimicrobiales bacterium | reverse complement strand
TTCGCTACCTGGTCCCTCTGCTGCTGGTCGCCATCGTGGTGATCATGGTGGCCACCCGTGAGCGGATCGAGCCGACGCGGCTCTGGGTCGGGGGCTCGCTCGGGCTCCTCTCCCTCTGCGGCCTTGCTGGACTCACCAACGGAAACCCCTCTCTGGGCGACCCGGTCGCCGCTCTCGCGAAGGCTGGCGGCTATCTCGGGGCACTGATCGGCCACTCCCTCTCCCGCGCTCTCGGGACGGTGGGGGCGACGGTGGTCCTGGTGGCCGTGCTCTTCGTCGCTGCCGTCGTGATGACCGGGATCCCGCTCAAGACGGCGGTATCCGGCATCGGCCGGGGGATCCGCCGAGCCGGATCGGTGATGGCGGCGTGGTGGTCGGGCTCGTCGATCGCCCAGCGCAACGCGGGCACCGAGCGAGGGACCGAAGAGGCCCCCTTCGAGGCGCCCGTCGAGATGGCGTCGAACGAGAGCCCTGAGCCGATGGCCCCGGACGAGGCTCCCGCAGATCTTCCCGTCCCGGCCAAGGCGGTCCGTGCCAAACGCCCCAAGGTGATCCCCGTAGCGCCAGGGGAGTGGACGCTCCCTCCCTTGTCGCTGCTGAGGACCTCGAATGCCCAGCGACTTGACCAGCGCCAGGTCGACCAAGCCGGAGCGGACCTGGTCACCGCGTTGGCAGCCCACGGCGTCGACACCACGTTGGTCGGGAGCACCGTCGGTCCGACGGTGACCCGCTACGAGCTCGAGCTCGGGCCCGGTGTGAAGGTGGCGCGGGTCACCAGCCTGTCGAAGGACATCGCCTACGCCATGGCCTCGCCCGACGTCCGGATCCTGGCTCCCATCCCGGGTCGATCGGCCATCGGGGTGGAGGTGCCCAACCACCAGCGCCAGCTCGTGACGCTCGGTGACCTGCTCTCGTCGCCTGAGGCCGACGAGGCGGAGCACCCGCTCACCGTGGCCTTGGGACGCGACATCGCCGGCCGGACCGTGATGCAGAACCTCGCAGAGTTCCCCCATGTCCTGATCTCGGGAGCGACCGGAGCGGGCAAGAGCTCGGCGATCAACTCATTGATCTCGTCGATCCTGATGCGGACGACGCCCGACCAGGTGCGCATGATCCTGGTGGACCCCAAGCGCGTCGAGCTCGGGCAGTACAACGACCTCCCTCACCTCCTGACACCGGTCGTCGTGGACCCGAAGAAGGCGGCCAATGCGCTGGCATGGGCCGTCAAGGAGATGGAGCGCCGCTACGACATCCTGGCCGCGCACGGCGTCCGAGACATCACGAGCTACCACGAGGCCCGTGCAGCGGGCTCCCTCAAGCCAGTGGGACCTCCCGACGACCGAGCGGCGATCGACGCCATCGCGCGGCGGGCGAAGGCGGCGGCGAGCGGCGAGCCGTTCGACGCCGAGCACGACGAGGAGATCCCCGAGGACTCCGGTGACGAGGGCTTCGATCCGCTCCCCTTCGTGGTGGTCGTGGTCGATGAGCTCAACGACCTGATGATGGTGGCCGCTCGCGACGTCGAGGAGTCAGTGGTCCGCATCGCTCAGATGGCCCGGGCCGTCGGGATCCACCTGGTCCTGGCGACGCAGCGACCTTCGGTCGACGTCATCACCGGGGTGATCAAGGCCAACATCCCGAGTCGCATGGCGTTCTCGGTCTCGTCGCTCGCCGACAGCCGAGTCATCCTCGACCAGCCGGGTGCGGAGCGGCTCGTCGGGAAGGGCGACATGCTCCTCCTCACGGCGTCGTCGAACGTCGCCCGACGGATCCAGGCGCCATGGATCTCCGAAGAGGAGGTCCGTGGGATCACGGCGTTCTGGAGGGCCCAGGGGGGCCAGTCCGAGCTCGCCGTGGCGATCAGCGAGCTCGACGGTGGTGAATCTGGATCCGGATCGATGGGGGGTGACGACGACGACACCCTGCTTGCCAAGGCCCGCGCCCTGGTCATCCAGAACCAGATCGGATCGACATCGATGCTCCAGCGCAAGCTGCGGGTCGGATTCGCCCGTGCGGGTCGCCTGATGGATCTTCTTGAAGACCAGGGGGTCGTCGGCCCCTCGACCGGTTCGAAGGCTCGTGCTGTGCTCGTCAGCGCGGACGATTACGACGCCCACTAGAGAGTGACAGTGACAGTGACGGTGCCGATGGAGGAAGGTCGAAAGGGTCGCCGAGAGAGGCGGTCCGCGCACCGGCTGCGCAGCGCCCTCTACGGCAGCCTCGCCGGGGTCGCGGTCCTCACTCCCGTGATGGCCTTCGCCACCGTGCCGGTGCCCGTCCCCACGTTCCAGCATCTGGTGGCCACACGGATCGTCACCCCGGGGGTGGAGCCCGCGGTGTCGTGGCCCGCCCAAGGCCAGGCGGCGTACTCGATCCCGGCTCTCGACGTCTCGGGAGCGTCACCGATCCCGGCGCCGGTGCCCATCGGGAGCATCACCAAGATGATGACGGCCCATGTGGTCCTCCGGGATCTCCCGCTCTCAAGCGGGATCGACGGCCCGACGGTCACGGTGACCCCCGCGGACGTGGCGGCCTTCGAGGACGAGGTCGCGCAGGGCCAGTCGAACGTGGCGATCGCCGTGGGCGAGGTGCTCACCGAGCGCCAGCTGCTCGAAGGCGCGTTGATCCACTCGGGGAACGACTACACCGACCTCCTCGCCCGGCTCGACGCGGGATCGACGGACGCCTTCGTGGCCAAGCTCAACGCGGAGGCAGCTCGCCTAGGCCTCACCCAGACCACGTATGCCGACGCCTCCGGCTACAGCCCCAAGACGGTCTCGACGCCGGCCGAGCAGCTGAAGGTCGCCGCACAGCTCATGGCGGATCCCACCACCTCGGAGATCGTGGCGAAGACGTCCGTTGAGCTCCCGGTGGCCGGCACGGTGACCACCTACACCCCGTTCCTGGGCACCTACGGGGTGGTCGGCGTGAAATCCGGGCTCACGACGGTGGCCGGCGGGTGCGACGTGATGGCGATCAACACGACCGTCGCCGGCCAGAGGGTCCAGATCCTCACGGCGGTCACCGGCCAGCAGGGAGCGGATCGCCTCGGCACCGCCGGCCAGGTCGCTCTCGATCTGGCGATCCAGGTCGAGCGGGGGATCGTGCCGGTGATCGTTGCTGCGCCGCCGGCTCCCGTGGCAACCCTCGGCTGGCACAGCGCGACCACTCCGCTGGTGACATCGACCACAGTGGCCGTTGCATCGTGGCCCGGGCACCTGGTGACGGCCGTGCTGCAGATCGTCCGTCCGGTCTGGACCCCGCAGGCGGCAGGGGCCATCGTCGGAGTGCTCCGGGTCGCCTCAGGGTCCCTCAAGGTCGTCACCCCGCTGCGCACCGGGTCGACCCTCCCCGGACCGACCCTGCTCGACCGCCTATTCTGATCGGGTGATCGCCAGCGCACCTGCGAGTTCGGCCAATCTCGGCCCCGGGTTCGATACCCTCGCCCTGGCGCTCGAGAGGTACATCGAGGTGGAGATCGAGCCGGCGTCGCATCTGATCGTGCGCAGCGAGGGAGAGGGAGCCGGCCTCTCGGACAACGCCACCCACCTTGCGGCCAAGGTGGCGGTCGACGTGGCGGGCCATGACCGTCTCGCCATCACGGTTCGATCGGAGATCCCCGTCGCCCGGGGCATGGGATCCTCCGCAGCCCTCGCGGTTGCCGCGGCCGCAGCGGCGGGATCCCCGGATCCACTCGGAGTCGCCGCTCGGATCGACGGCCATCCCGACAACGCGGCGGCCAGCGTGGTCGGTGGACTCACCAGCGCGTGCATCATCAAAGGGAGCGTCCGGGTGGTGCGCCTCCCTCTCGACGAGCGGCTCGAGTTCGTGGTCATGATCCCAGAGCGGACGCTCCCCACCAAGAGCGCTCGTCAGGCGCTGCCCGAGCAGATCGGGAGAGAAGACGCGATCTTCAACCTCGGCCGCATGGGGATGCTGCTGGCCGGCCTGGCGGACCACCGGTTCTTGGCCAAGGAGGCGACCCAGGACCGCCTGCATCAGAACTACCGCATCCCGCTGTTCCCTGAGGCCCCCGACCTCCTGGCGGCGCTCGAAGCAGGGGGAGCGCTGGCGGCCTGCTGGTCAGGAGCGGGCCCGAGCCTGTTGGCGATCTGCGAGCCGGGGACCTCGGAGAAGGTCCGACTGGCGGCGCAGGCAGCACTCGAGGAGATGAAGGTCCCGGGCACGGCGATCGCCGTCAAGGCAGACCACCGCGGCCTCGTGGTCGGCGAGAGCGCTCGTCGCCTCCACTGAACCGGAGCTCTCGAGAGACCGGGAGAGCCGAGTTCTGCCCCTACACTCGAATTCGTGGCCCGCAAGTTCCTGATCCGCACCTTCGGGTGCCAGATGAATGAGCACGACTCCGAGCGCATCGCCGGGCTCTTGGTCGCTGACGGCTTGGAATCGACCGATGACATGGATGAGGCCGACGTCGTCGTGCTCAACACGTGCTGCATCCGAGAGAACGCCGACAACAAGCTCTACGGGCACCTCGGCCACCTCCGCTCGATCAAGAGAGATCGACCAGACCTCCAGATCGCCGTGACGGGGTGCCTCTCCCAGAAGGATCGCGGGGCGATCCAGGCCAGAGCCGACCACGTTGACGTGGTGGTCGGCACGCACAACCTGACCAGCACGCCGGTCCTGCTGCGCCGGGCCGTCACCGAGGGCCCCCAGCTCGAGATCCTCGACGCCCCTGACCCCGAGAGCGCCCTTGACTCGGTCCCCGCCCTCAACGCCGTGCGCGAGGTGCCCTGGGCGGCGTGGGTCACGATCCAGACGGGCTGCAACAACTCGTGCGCCTTCTGCATCGTGCCCTCGGTGCGGGGCGGTGAGATCTCGCGGCCGGTCGCCGACCTCGTCCGGGAGGTCTCGGTGCTGGCCTCACGAGGGGTGCGAGAGGTCACGCTGCTCGGCCAGAACGTCAACTCCTACGGAAGGGATCTGACCAAGCGCGGTCCGCTCTTCGCT
>JADGOD010000187.1 GCA_017883125.1 Acidimicrobiales bacterium | reverse complement strand
GATGGAGATGGCCCGGAGCATGGGGAAGATCGTCGACGGCGTCGAGCTCGTCCTCAACTACATGCCCGAGGCCGGTCGTTTCTACGGCGTGACGGACGAAGAGGCGATCGAGTGGATGCAGGGAAGGCTGACCCCCCAGCCCTGGAAGACCTTCGAGCAGAACCTGCACCTCATCGACGAGGGAGCGGTGCGACGGATCCCGAGGACAGACATCATCTGCTCGAATCCCATGTCCACCGCTGGTCTCAACCAGGAGGAGCGAACGCGGGGAGCGGACCGGGTCTTCGAGATCGACACGGGACACGACCTGATGATCACCGAACCTGAGAAGGTCGCCGAGTTCCTGCTCCAGCTGCCCGCTCTCTGAGCGGTCTTCGCCGCCTAGCTCGGCGTTCGACACGAGGGCGGCGGTACGAGGCTCAGCGAGATCCATTCGAGGTCGATTGAGAACGGCCCCATGCCTCCGATTGCGGGCGCAGTCAGACTCAGGGGTCCGGGCGGGTTCCTGTCCCCGTGATCACGGGGGCTCGCCGAGGACCCGATGCTGCGGGTATGCCGGCCCGACCACCGCTCTCGGGACTCCATCGCACAGGACTCGAATCCCTCGACCATCAGGCGGGAAGGCCTGCCGGGGTGCCCCGACCGGTGGGCCACGCTCGTCGGTCTCCTCATCGGGCAGGTGCCCCGGTGACTGGTTGACCGTCCTCCCGCTGGTGCCAGGGATGTTCCACGTGAAACATCGAGGCCCTCATCCGGGGGCCTCCATCTCTCCGGACCCCGTGGGCGTCAGCCCGGAGGGTCGACCTGGATGCTCAGAACAGGGGGCGCTTCGCCGGGACCCCGGTACGGCGGGGGTACCGGTCAGGGCACAGCTCTTGCTGCTCCATCACGGCGAATCGGAATCCCTCGACCACCAGGCGGGCGGGCCCGAGGCCTACCAGGGAGTTCCCATCGGCGGGCCACCGCTGCTCGGTCTCCTCATCAGGAGGCTCCGAGACGATGAGGTGGCCACCAGGTGCCAGGAACGGCGCCGAGCACTCCGCCACCAGGGGAGGAGCTCCGAAGGATCGTGAGACGACGAGGTCGAAGCTCGCCCGGAGGTCCGTGAGGTGGCCGAGCTCCTCTGCTCGGCCGCACCGGACCTCGACCCGAGGACGGACGTCGAGCTCGTCGCACGCTTCCTCGAGGAACTCGCACCGACGGACCGAGCCATCGAGCAAGGTGAGGGGAACCTGGTTCCAGCGCTCCTGGATCACCAGGCCGGGAATTCCACCGCCGGATCCCAGGTCAAGGATCCGGCGGGTGGGGGAGATCCCACACGCCTGGGCGACCTTCCAGAAGCCGAGGGCGTGCTCGATCTGATGTTCAACGGGCAGAGGCCCGAGGAATCCAAGCTCGCGGCTGCGAGCGAGGACGGCACCGAGCTCGGGTGATATCCCCGAGTCCACGGCTTCTCAGCTGGCGGCGGGGGCGAGAACCACGTATCGGGAAGGCTCCTCGCCGTCCGAGCGGGTCGTCACACCGTCGATGTCGTTGGCGGCGTCGTGGACGACCTTGCGGTCGGCAGGCGACATCGGCTCGAGGGCACGCTCTTCACCGGCCGCGATCACCTCAGCGGCCACTTCCTGGGTGAAGCGGGTCAGCGCTGCCGCCCGACGCTCGCGGTAGCGAGCGATGTCGACCAGGATCCGGTCGGTCTTCGTCGGGTAGCGACCCTGGACCACGGTCCGGGTGACGTCCTGGATGGCGGCCAGGGTTGTCCCCTTCGGCCCCACCAGCATGCCGAGCTCTTCTCCGTCGACCACCAGCTCGACCGTCTCGTCGTCCAGCTCCCTGATCTCGACAGTGGCCTCGAGGCCAATGGTGGACACCAAACCCTCAAGGAACTCCTTCGCTACCGCTGCCTGCTCTTCGAGCGTCACGCCTTCGGCCATGGTCTCCTCCTCCTTCACCTTGCCCGTGGCGTCACCGGCGGACGCCGTCTTGGAATCGGCAGCGCCGGCTGCCTTCGACTTCTCTCCTCCACGGCGGCGGCCACCTTGGCCGCCACTGCGTGCTTGGGAGTCACCGCTCTCGGAGCGGGGGCGGCGCTCGCCGCCACCGTTGGCTCCACGGCCCCCCTTCGATCGCTGTCTGCTGTTGCGGGAGCGCTTCGGACGAAGCTCGACCGGACGGACTCGAGCCCGCACCCTGGCCTCGCCACGCACCCGGCCGAACAGACCGGTCTTCGGCTCGTCCACCACCTGGATCTCGGCGTCAAACTCCGCCACACCCAGCTGCTCGAGAGCGCGCTCCGTTGCCTCGCTCACTGACTTTCCAGTTACTTCAACCCATTCCACGTCTCAGCGGTCCTTCCTCTTGCGCTTCTTCTTCGACCGGGCGCTGGGGGTGGCCGATTGCTTCTGCGCATCGGACCCTCCACTCTTCGCACTCGGTCCCGAAGGGAGCTCCTTCTCTTTCGCGACCCCACCATCTATCACCTTGCCCGGAATCGACTTTGGAGCCGCGCCGACCGGCGTGACGATCCCCATTCGGAAGATCGTGTCCTGGGTGATGATTCGGATGACGGTGGAGACGACCATATAAATGAGGACTGCAGCGGGAATCAGGAAGTAGATATAGGCGAACACGATCGGCATGAACTTCTGGATCGTCGCCATCTGTGAATTCGTCTGTGAGGCAGGATTCCGCTTAGTCATTTGAGACATTTGGACATACTGAAGACCAACGGCAAGAGCAACGATGGCGAAGTAGGGAACAGCCGCCATCCATGAGGAGTGGGGGGAGAATGGCTTGAGCGCCAAGTCAATCCCGAACGACATCATTTTGCCGCCGGAGCCGATCAAATTGCAGTACATCTTCGAGGAACTCGGAATATAGCGAGGCGCGACATTGGTCAAATGGATGTTTAGGTGACACGCGGCAGGAACCACCATCTTGGTGGGACTTATGTTCGTTAGACCCCGGATGATGTCGTAGAGGATGATGAGGAAGGGGAACTGGAGGAACATCGGCAGGCAGCCGCCGGCCGGGTTGACGTGCTCCTCTTTGTAGAGGCGCATCATCTCCTCGTTGAGCTGCGCCCGGTTCTCCGCTCCCTTGTACTTCTGCTGGAGCTTCTTGATCTCCGGCTGGATCCGCTGCATGGCGAGCATCGACTTGGTGCTCTTGACCGTCAGCGGGGTGAGGGCCCCCATGATCAGGATCGTCAGGATGGCGATGGCGATGGCGTAGTTGGGGACGACGGCGTAGATGAACGCCAGGATCGTGGCGAACAGCTTGAAGACCGGCTGGAAGATCTGGCCGACCGAGTGGGTGATGGAGTTGGCCACGATCGTCGAGAGGGTGGAGAAGGTGCTCATCGTTCCGTTCCTGTGCTCAGAGGGACCAGGTCAACGCCGTGGCCACCGAAGGGATTGCATCGCATGATCCGCCAGGCCGCCATCCGGCCGCCGCGGAGGATCCCGTGGGTCTCGATGGCCTCTTCGGCGTAGACCGAGCAGCTGGGGGAGAACCGGCAGGGTGAGACCTGGTGGCGGCGAAGGCCCTGGTAGAGGTGGATGACCCGGAGCGCGGCGCGTGCGCCGACACCACGGCGCTTCTGCTCACTCTCCATCTCTCGCCTCCTTCTTCGTCCTACTTGCCCTGGTCATGGCATCTTTCAGGCTCTGGGAAACTTCCTCGAACGTCAAGCCGCTCACCTCTGGATCCGTCCTGATCAGGTAGGCGCCTGGCTGGATGTCCGCTGCGGCCCCATCGGCTGCGGCTCTGAGCCGCCGACGGATGAGATTCCGCTCGACCGCCCCACCGCACCGCTTGGAAACAGCGAAGGCGACCTGTGGACGACCGTCGGGAGCAGGGGTCGGGCTGAAGAGGGCCAGAATCGGTCCACTCCGGGCTCGACCGGCCGGTCGCCGAAGGGCGCCGAACGTGCTCCGAGCGACAACCCGGGCCACCGGGCGCCGACCCACGAACTCAGACAGTCAGCTTGTGACGGCCCTTGAGACGCCGAGAACGCAGCACGGCACGGCCAGCCTTCGTCGACATCCTGGCCCGAAAACCGTGTGTTTTAGCCCTTTTGCGGGTGTTGGGTTGGTACGTGCGCTTCATTGTTGATGGCCTTCCGTTCTTGCACTCTCCCCGGACGCGCCAGGCAATCGCTGACGGTCAGTCGCGGGAGAGCGATCTCGAAGGTCCCATGCTAGGCGCGAGTTGGCCATGTCCACTAGTCGACATGGATCGAGATGGGCTAGGGTCGTCGGCCCACGGGTCGGAGCCGCGCTCCACACCTGTGGATTAACTTGTGGGTAACACCATAGCGGGGTGGAGGGTGTTGTGGAGGAGATTGACGAGCTTTGGAGCAAGTGTGCCCTCACTTTGAGGGAATCCGTCTCCGACGCTGTCTGGCAGATGTGGCTCTCCAAGCTGGTGGCTGTGGAGATCTCTGGGGATAACCTGGTCTTGGGTGTCCCCAACAGCGTGGTTCGGGCTCGGATCGCCGATCGCTTCCTGGGACTCATCCGCGACGCCGTCATCGCCGAATCTGGCCGACAGCTCGACGTTTCTCTCATCCTCGTCGACGACGACTCCGAGGTCGACCTCGAAGGGCTGCACTCACCTGACGAGTCCGAGCTGCGGTTCCCTGCGCCGGCGCCGACCACCGAGGTCCTCCAGCCAGCGTCATCCCGGGCCAGCGGCTCGGTCCGGCTCGACCCCCGGTTCACCTTCGACTCCTTCGTCGCCGCGAGTTCCAACCGGCTCGCCCTCGCTGCGGCACAGACCGTGGCCGAGACACCGGGTCGGTCCTACAACCCGCTCTTCATCTATGGCGCCTCCGGATTGGGAAAGACCCACCTCCTTCACGCCATCGGCAACTGGGTGGTCCAGAACTACCCCACCCACCGCGTCCTCTACGTCACGACCGAGACCTTCTTGAACGACTACGTCGACTCCATCAGGAGCCGGACGACGGTCGCCTTCAAGCGCCACTACCGCGAGTGCGACGTCCTGCTCATCGACGACGTCCAGTTCATGCAGAACAAGGAAGGGCTCCAAGAGGAGCTCTTCCACACCTACAACACGCTCCACGGTGCCGGCAAGCAGATCGTCCTCACCTCGGACCGGCCGCCGAAGTCGATCCAGACCCTCGAGGACCGACTCCGGAGCCGTCTGCTCTCCGGACTGCTCGCCGAGATCGACCCACCTGACCTCGAGACCCGCCTGGCCATCCTCAGGACCAAGGCCAACTCCGAGGGGATCGTCCTGCCTGACGACGTCAGCGAGTTCATCGCCACCAACGTCAAGGACAACATCCGAGAGCTCGAGGGGGCGCTCACCCGGGTCTCGGCCTTCGCCTCTCTCTCCCAGGAGCCGATCTCCCTCGATCTCGCCCATCTCGTCCTCTCCGACATCGGGGCCGAGCCCAAGTTGATCACCCCCGACATGATCCTCGATGCGGTCTCCCAGACCTACGGGCTCAGCGTCGAGGAGCTGATCGGCCCGAGGCGGGCCCGGCCGCTCGTCACCGCCCGCCACGTGGCGATGTACCTCATCCGGAACCTGACCGACTACTCGTATCCGTCGATCGGGAAGGTCTTCGGTGGCCGTGACCACTCCACCTGCATCAGCGCGGTCGAGAAGATCGAGGGGCAGATGAAGCTGCGCCGCCAGCTCTACGAACAGGTCACCTCCTTGATCCACCAGATCAAGGGCAGTGCGTGAAACCTGTGGGCAACACCCTTCGCCTCCGTGGGTTGTTCGCTCCCAACCTGGGGGAGAAGAGCTCTTCTACCCACAGGGAGTCAAGATCGGTCATGATGGCGGTGTTCTTCCTCCACAGGGGTGGGAGGTCCTGGGGAAAGGCAAACACCCCGTGAACTGCATGAAGGCGAAGTTCTCCCCAATCCACAGCCCTTATTACAACTGGTCTTTAGATAGACAAACAGTCCGGTGTGGCCAGTCCACCCACAGAAAGGAACCGACGAGATGAAGTTCCGCTCAGAGCGAGACTCGCTGGTCGAGGCTCTCGGCACGGCCAGTCGTGCGGTCAGCACCCGACTCACCATGCCCGTCCTCTCAGGCCTCCTGGTGTCGGTGACCAACAACGAGCTCACGGTGACCGGCACCGATGGAGATCTCTCCATCCGGGTCAACCTCGAGGTGATCGGTGTCGAAGACGGCACCGCCGTCATCCCCGCCCGCCTCGCCACCGACATCGCCCGCTCCCTCGAGCCCGGAGCGGTCACCATCGACGCCAAGGACGAGCAGGTGGAGATCGGAGCGGCCCGCTCGCAGTTCACCCTGCGGTCGTACCCGGTCGTCGAGTTCCCCAACGTCTCGATCTCGACCAACGCCTCGGCGCACGTCCCCTCAGGAGGCTTGGCCGAAGGGCTCCGCCAGGTGGTCCGCGCCTCGTCGAACGACGACGCCCGGCCGCTGCTGACCGGTGTGCTCCTTACGACGTCCACCGGGACCGCCCGTCTGGTGGCAACGGACTCCTACCGCCTGGCCCTGCGCGATCTCGACGGCGCCAACGGGATCGCCGGCGACGAGGACATCCTGGTGCCGGCCCGAGCCCTCAACGAACTCCAGCGCCTCATCACCCCTGGGGATGAGGGGACGGTGGCTGTGACCACGTCTCCCTCGGAGATCACCTTCCAGGTCGGATCGGTGGCCATCTCAACCCGGTTGATCTCAGGGACCTACCCCGACTACAAGCAGCTGATCCCCGAGTCCTACCCGAACTCGCTGCACCTCGGGAAAGAGACCCTGATCAGCGCCCTGCGCCGTGTCCGGCTCCTGGTGAAGGACAACACCACGCCGGTCCGGCTCTCGATGCGCTCCGGCGGTGTGGATCTCAAGGTCGTCTCCCAAGAGGTCGGTGAGGGCACTGAGACCGTCGACGGCGACTTCCAGGGCGAGGATCTGGTGATCGCCTTCAACCCGGCCTACCTGATCGACGGCATCGAGGCGGTCGCCGGTGATGAGGTCATCATCGAGACCTCCGATGCCACGCGCCCGGCAACGATCCGCAGTGGCGAGGCTGACAGCTACCGCTACCTGCTGATGCCGGTCCGCGTCACGTGACCGACCGATAAGCCGTGGGGCTCCGACGCCTCGAACTCACCGACTTCCGGGTCTTCTCTCGCGCCATCTTCGAACCGGACCCCGAGGGGACCACCGTGCTGGTGGGCCCCAACGGGACCGGGAAGACCTCCCTGCTCGAGGCGATCGGCTATCTCGGGCTCGGACGCTCGTTGCGGGGCAGCCCCCGCGAGGCGATGATCCGCGACAGCCAGCCGCGCGCCATCATCCGGGCTGAGCTCACCTCCGTCGACCGAGACATCCTGATCGAGGCCGAGCTGGTCAGGGAGGGTCGCTCCCGCGTCCAGATCAACCGCCAGCCGGCGCGCTCGCGGCGGGATCTGGCCGAAGCGGTGCCGGTGACCACGTTCTGCCCCGACGATCTCGTGGTCGTCCAGGGGGGACCCGGCGGCCGACGCGACCTCCTCGACGACGCCCTCAACCTTCTCCACCCCCAGGCGGGTCCCCTGATCGAAGAGCTGGACAAGATCCTCCGCCAGCGAAACGCCCTCCTCCGCCAGGCCGGCGGCCGGCTCACCACCGAGATCGAGTCCACCCTGGACGTCTGGGACGACCGGCTCACCCGGGCCGGTGACCAACTCATCGCTGAGCGATGCCGGCTGATCGAGACCCTGGCCGAGCCGATCGACCACGCCTACCAGGTCCTGGCCGGCACCGAGGGGCCCCGCTCGGCCGAGGCGGTCTACGAGACCACCGCCCCGGAGGGGATGGGACCCGCCCTCCTCGGAGCCCGACGCGACGACATCCGGCGCGGCGTGTCGACGGTCGGGCCCCACCGTGACGACCTGCGCCTCGAGCTCAACGGCCGCGACGCCCGCACCCAGGCCTCCCAGGGCGAGCAGCGCACCTACGCCCTCGCACTGCGCCTGGCGGTCCACCTGGCAGCCCGGGACCACCTGGGTGTCGCCCCGCTGCTCCTGCTGGACGACGTGTTCAGCGAGCTCGACCCCGACCGGTCCCGGCGCCTGGTCACCGAGCTTCCCCCCGGCCAGACGCTGGTCACCACGGCCTCGCCGCTGCCCCCCGGGGTCGAGCCGGCGATGATCCTCGATGTGTCGACGCTGGTGAGCGCCGATGGCTGAGCGGCGGGGGCCCGGTGACGGCCCCCGGCCGATCCGGCTCTCGATCGAGCAGGTGGCCGGCCGGCTCTCCCGGACAGACCTGATGGGCTTCGCAGCGATCGAGGAGCGGTGGGCCGAGGTCGTCGGCGAGCAGATCGCGGCGCATGCCCGGCCGCTCAAGCTGATCAAGTCGACGCTGGTGGTGGCCGTCGATCAGCCTGCCTGGGCGACCCAGCTGCGGCTTCTGGCCGACAAGTTGCGAGCGGGGATCAACGAGGTGCCCAACGTCGAGGTGGCGGAGATCGAGGTTGTCGTCCGAGCGCCCTGAGTCCCAGATTTGATCGCCTGAGGTGGGGTAGGATGGAGCGCATCAAAGGCCCGTCTTCGGGGTGTGACGCGCTCAAGCGGAGCGCGGTCATTGGCGGCAGAGGAGTTGTGTGGCAAAAGCGGAGACCAAGGGATCGAGTTCCTACAGCGCCAGTGACATCACGGTGCTCGAGGGCCTTGACCCCGTGCGCAAGCGACCCGGCATGTACATCGGCTC
>JADGOD010000186.1 GCA_017883125.1 Acidimicrobiales bacterium | reverse complement strand
CAGCTCTGCGACGGCCTCGGGCTCTTGGACGTCGAGACGAGGAAGGGGAGCGGACCCCGGGCGGTCGGCGAGGTCATCGCCGAGGTAGCGGGACGCGACGCGGGCGGGCTGGGTCTTGAGCCGTTGAGCGGTTTCGAGAACCACGGGGGTGTCACCACGCTCGGCGCCGACGTCACCGCGCTGGGGACCGTTCGCTCAGGGGTTGGGAACGGCGGCGGCGACCGGAGCGAAGGAGCGCTGCACGGCCGTGTGGTCGGGACTTACCTCCATGGCCCTGTGCTCGCCCGAAACCCAGGCTTGGCCGACGTGCTGCTCGGGTGGGCGACGGGGATCGAGGACCTCGAGCCCCTTGATGACTCCCGCGCCGAGTCGCTGCGTGCGGAGCGCTTCGGTGCGGTCAGCCGGGCCACGAGTCGCGCGGGAGCCGCTCGTCGACGGTGATCACCGGGGGTCGGGCCCAGGCCCGCCGCCAGGCGGCGCCTTGGGGTCCGTGCGTGTGGATCGGGTCAGCGGAGCGCCGGGCCGAGTAGTAGTCGGTGGCCACCTCTCGACCGAGCTGGGTCACCACCTCTTCGATCTTCGGGCCGAAGCGACGAGCGTCGTCGTCCTCCGCGGGCCTCATGGGCCGCCCGAAGGTGACCGAGACGGGGTGGCGACGGAGCACGGAGGCCTGAGATGACTCTGATCCCGAGCCGCCCGGAGCGCGACCCTTCTCGGTCGGGCTCTTCGGGAGGATCCGACCCGTGCCCTCGAGGAAGACCGGGACCACCGGGGCACCGCTGCGCACGGAGAGGTACGCCGCTCCACCCTTGAACTCGTGCATCCAGCCGTCGGGGCTACGGCCGCCCTCGGGGTAGATGATCACGCTCCACCCCTCGTTCAGCAGGTCGAGGGCGGTCTGGGCCGAGCGGCGAGAGACCTTGGTGCGCTCGATGGGGATCGCCCCGAGCACCAGGGACATCACGGTGGCTTTCGCCGTCGAGTCGAAGAAGTAGTCCGACGCTGCGGCCACCACCATCTTGTGGCGCAGGTGGGCCGGGATGGCGGCGAGCAGCACGGCGGTGTCGAAGTGGCTGTTGTGGTTGGCGGCGAAGATCACCGGGCCCTGGAGCCGCCCGAGCGGTTCGGCACCGGTCACCATGGCGGGGGCCATCAGGTTGGTCAGAGGGGTCGCGACGAAGTCGGTCAGTACGGCCCGGGCCAGCCGGGCAGGATAGCGCCGAGCCCAGGCGGTGTCGTAGTCAAGCCCCACCCGACGCGTCGGAGCCGGGCGGGGGATCGACGCCGGCCAGGTCGGCTTGGTCACGGGGAACCTCGCTCCGGCGATCACCCTGATGACCTTGGACGTCACGAGACGTCCGCCAGCAGCAGCGGAGGCGTGTGCAGGTGGGTGATGCTCGGTGCGATCCCCACGACGTCCTGGGCGATCTCGAGGGCATCGTCGAGCGTGGACGCCGGGTGGAACCCGAGACGGCGCACGGTGGCCGGATCGCCGCCGACGATGATCACCTTGCTGAGGTGCGACAGCGCGTGGGTGCACCAGTACCACATGTAGAAGGGGTGAACACCGTGATAGGCGTGGCCCGTCCGGTAGAGGTGGATGTACCACGGGTCCGTGGCGAAGGCCTCTTCGAACTTCTCGGACATCACGACCGCGTCGGTCGTCTCGGTCAGCACCTGCTCGAAGAAGTCGATGTAGCTCGGGTGGTGGCCGGGGTGGAACTCGGGACGAGTCGGGTGGAAGAGGATCGCCACGCCGCCCTCGCGGACCACGGGCTTGCCGCGGTAGAGGTTGAAGAAGTACCCGAGGCCGAGGCACGCCACCAGGATCGGGTTCATGATCGAGTTGACGTTGTACGGGCTGATGTAGGGCAGACCCATGGTGACGATGTCGGTCTGGCCCTCGACGGCAACGCCCTGCTGGGCCCAGACATCCTCGAGGATGTTGGCGTGGACCGCCTCGACCTCACCGGCGTAGACGCTGCGCAGCGCGTGCGGCGCCTTGATGCCCTGCAGGATCTGGCGGGTCACCTTGCGCGGCGCGGCGTTCATGGCCCGTGAGCTGGCGGCGAAGGTCACCCGGTCCTTGAGGTTCCACTCCCACTCGCGCTTCTGGAGGAACTGGAACGAGTCAGGGAACGTGTTGGTGTTCAGCGTCGTCTCGATCTGGAAGATCTTCACACCGGCGTCTTTGATGAGTCGTCCCATCCGCCAGTTGGCGCTGTGGAGCTCCGAGGACGGGGCGTCCATGAAGGACTTCGAGTGGCGCATGGTGGCTGGGTTGTGATGGTGGCGCAGGCTCTTGTAGCTGGCCAGACCGGTCGCCACCGACTTGTGGCCTCCGTCCATGGCCACGAGGTTGATGTTGACGTAGACGAGCAGGTCGCTCTCGGCGGCGCGCTTGTTGATCTCGACGTCCTCGCCCTTCTCGGTCACACCGAGGTGGACGAGCTGGGTCGGATCCTCGGCGTCGTGCTGGAGGAGCGATCCCGACGGTGCAAAGGCGTCGTAGACCCGGTTGCCCAGGGCGTGGCGCAGCTCGGGCTCGGTCATCCTGCGGTGCAGGGCGAGCGCGGCGATGAGGACCACGTCATCGACCCCGGCCTCAGCGGCCAGGTCGAGGACGGCCTCTATCACCATCTGGCGGACGTCGGGTGCCTCCATCGGGGGCAGGGGGAGCGAGATGTCGTCGAAGCAGATGGTCAGACGCATCCCCGCACGGAGCTGTGCTGAGAGCGGGTCGGAATCGCCGGTGGGGTTCTCGAGGGCGTGACGGATAGCGCTCTCGGGGTCCTCGAGCGCGTCGAACGGCTCAGGGGCGTAGATGACCCTGCTGCCCGTGGGCAGGCGCTGAAGACCGAAGCCCTCGCCCTTCCACATCAGCGTCGGTGGGGTGTTGCGATCAACCTCAAGAACAAAACCTGGACGAGGGCTCACCTCAGTCCTCCCTCTTTGCGACGGCCCGTCGTGGGCCGGATTCGAATACGATCTTGACGGCACCCCTGCGTCCGGCGGCACCAGCGTGGGCCAACGCCTCTTCGAACCGGTCGATCGGGTAGCGGGCGGAGACGAGGCGACCGGTGCCGTGGTGGCGCACCATCTCGATGGCCAGGTCGAAGGTCCTCACGGTCCCCTCGGGGAGCTCCTCGACGCCGTAGGCGTAGGCGCCGACCATCGACACCTCACGGTGCCAGAGCGAGGCGAGATCGAGGGTTACCTTGCCGGGCATCCCGACGACCACGACTCTCCCGCCGGGTGCGACGATGCGAAGCGCCTCGGCGAGCGACTCGGCCGAACCGACGCAGTCGACCACGACATCGGCACCGCCGGTCAGCTGACCGGAGCGACCAGAGGGCTTGCCAGCGACCAGGGACCGGGTGGCGGCCCGCACGGCCCGGGAGAGCTGGTCTGGCTCGACCACCTCATCGGCACCGAGCTGCGTGGCCATGGCCCGCTGGACCGGATAGCGGGCTCCGACGATCAGCGCCGCCGGGCGCGGAGAGCGGCCGGTCGCTGCGAGGAAGTCGAGCGAGGCGATGACGCCGAGCCCGAGAGTCCCCGCGCCGATGATCGCCACGGTGGTCGTCTCGTCGACGCCACATCGCAGTGCGGCGTGGAGCGCGCAGGCCATCGGCTCGATGGTCACCGCGTCGTCATCGCTCAGGTCGTCGGGGACACCGAAGATCTGACTGGTGTGCGCCATGAGGGGACCCTCTGACCACCCACCACCGGTGTCGACGCAGAAGCCGGTCTGGAGCCCGGGCTGCAGATGCCCGCTGCCCAGGAACTGACACCGACCGACGTCGTCGCGGGCACACGCCTCACAGAGGGCGAGGCCGCGTGTGGCGCAGCCGAGGACCGGCTGGATGACCACCCGAGCGCCTGTGGCGAGCGCTGCTCCGGTGGCGCTGACGGTGTCCTCGTTCAGCGTCCCGAGCACCTCATGGCCGGGGACGAACGGGAAGCTGACGATGTTCTCGAAGTAGTGGCTCGAGTGCCCGTCGACCGTGGCCAGGTCGCTTCCGCAGATCCCTGCGAGCACCGGGGTGATGCCGACCCATCCCTCGCGCTCGATGTGCGGAGCCTCCACGGTGCTGAGCCGCAGCGGTCCGAGGCCTGCCCCGCGCCCCGAGCCGAAGCGCGATGCCACGCGGGCGGCGATGAATCTGGTGATCTTGCGCTCGATGATCAGGGCCTTCATCGCGGTGACCCGCCGATCTGACGCCACGGGGCTCCGGGACGGGCCTCATCGAAGCGACCGAGTGGCAGCGAGCGCGAGGCCCCGCCCTTCGCCCGATCCCAGTGCTCGACGAGCCATCCACGACGGCGGGCGATGGTGGCCAGCCGCGCTTCGGGGTTGACGGCGACCGGGAAGCCGACCGCCTCGAGAAGTGCGAGGTCCGAGGCCGAGTCGGCGTAGGCCACCGAGTCGGCGAGACGCAGCCCGTGGGTCTCTGCGTACTCCTCGAGCACGTTGGCCCGGGCCTCGCCGATGGGGGGGAGCTCCTCCATCCGTCCGGTGAACCGACCGTCGACCTGACCGAGCTTGGCGCAGATGACGTCGTCGAACAGGGGGGCGAATGGCTCGATCACTACGTCGAGCGCTCCGGTGATCAGCAGGGTGCGGTGACCGAGACGGCGATGCTCGCGGACCCGGGCGATGCCCTCGGGATACGAGCGCAGGAGGAGCTGCTCGGCGAAGAGCTCCCACGAGTCGGCGCGGAGCTGTTCGACTGGGGCGCCTTCGTAGCGCAGGTAGAAGGTGCGGAGGAAGTCGCCGCGATCTCGGCGGTCGAGAGCGAGGAGCTGCGGTCCGTCGCGCAGCAGCTCGGCGATGAACGATGCGCGCGCACCCTTGGGAAGGTGCCGGCTGGCGAACCACGCGAAGGTGTCGACCACGTTGGACGCCATCAGGGTGTTCTCGAGGTCGAAGACGGCCAGCTGGCGCTCAGGAGCGAGGACGGCCTTGCGGCCTCGCTCCTGGCGATCGGCCATGACCTGGGTGCCCGGTGCGGTGCGAACTCGGGCGTGGCGCACGATGGACGGGAGGTGGATTTCGCTGACGTAGCGGTCCCAGTCGATCGTCGCCGGATCGCAGGCGAAGAGGATCTTGTCGTCGTCGTCGAGCGCATCGAACAGCGCCAGGGTCCGGTCGATCCGGTAGCGCGCCTCGGTCTCGGTGTAGGAGCCGTAGAGCTCGACGTAGCCGAGGGCGCGCTTGGCCATCACGCTGCGCTCTTCGAGGTCCGAAGACAGCGCTGCTCGCTTCCCGCGCAGGGGGAGCGAGGTGAGGATCTTCTCGACGGCGTCGATGCCAGCGGTGGCGCGCTTGAGCTGACGCTGGACGCGTCCTCGGCCAGGGAAGGACCAGGCGGGGACCGAGATCGGCTGGCCCTGGTCGTCGTAGAGCGGGCGCTCGGTGAACCAGGCCTGGACGAGCTCGACGAGGCGACCGTAGCGAAGCGGGTTCCTCACGCCGGAGGCGACCTGATAGACCGCCACCTCCTCGGGCTCGGGTCCGTGGGCGGCGACCACGAGGATATCGGCGACCACCATGTCGACGGGGATCACGTCGACGATCCCTTCGGGAACCCCAGGGAACTCACGCAGCAGGCCACGCGCATAGGAGACGATGATCGGCTCGGCCATCCGGAAGCCGCGGATCCAGCCCGGTGTCGGCTCGGAGACGGCTGACTCGATGATCGAAGGTCGGACTATCGAGATCGGCAGCGGTGCGGTGCTCTTCGGCCCATGGGCCTCGACAAGGGCGCGCTCGCCGAGAGCCTTCGTGTAGGGGTAGGCGTCAGGCCAACCGAGAGCACGCGACCTGGTGGTCCCTGCATCGACGAGCTGCTGACGGACCCACTCCTCACGGAGCTTCTCGGCGCGGATGGCGACGACGTGGCTGCCGGCTGCACCGAGCTCGCGCCTCGCTCGCTTGGTCACCTCATCCTGGATAGGAGAGCGACGGGACTCGGCCTCGAGGTCGTCACGCAGCCGGCGGGCGGCGGTGACCTCATGGCGCCAGTCGACGGCAACGTCGAAGCGGTTCTCGCCGAGGAGGTGCTCGCGAGCCTCGCCCTGGAAGGTGCTCGCCACGTAGCAGGTGGAGACCGCGATCATGTGGCTCGGTCCCGTGCGGCCGTCAGCCTCGGCGCGGGTCCGAGCCTCGGTCACCGCGGCGGCAACCCGGCTTGGGCCGAGCAGGTTGATCTCGACCGCCTGGTCGAGGGGGGAGTCGAAGGAGACGGCAGCGGCGGAGTGCACCACCGTGTCGCAGGTGGACAGCTCGTCGAGTCCGGCGTCGTCGAGGCCCAGCATCTCGCTCGTCACGTCACCGGCGACGGCGGACACCCGGGATCGGATCTGCTCGCTGAACGAGTCACCCAGCTCGGAGCGCAACCGATCGAAGCAGTCGTTGCGGATGATCTCCTTGAGGGCCCGATCCATGGCCGTGGCCCGACGTCCCGGTCGAATCAGCAGGACCACGCTCGAGTCTGGAATTGTTCGGAGGATCCGTTCGACAAGTGCAGTACCGAGAAATCCGGTCCCGCCGGTGATGAAGAATCGGCGCCCCCGAAGCGTTGTTGTGACGCCCATTCGTGAGTTTCTAGCATCTTGGCGGCGATTTGTCTACCATTTGGTAAGTGACGACCTCAACATCAGACCGGATCTTGGATGCAGCGCTCGAATCCTTCGGGACGCGGGGCTATGACGTCACGTCCCTTGACGCCCTGGCCTCCCAGCTCGAGATCTCGAAGCAGTCGATCCTCTACTGGTTCCCGTCGAAGGAAGCCCTCATGTCGGCAGTCATCGCCCGGAGCGCCGGCGAGCTGTCCGAGGCGCTCGAATCGGCCCTCAGCAGCGCGGGCGAAGGCTGGGGACGGGTCGAGGCGATCGTGCGCTCCGTCTTCCGCTTGGCGGCACACCGCCCTGCCCTCTTGGGACTCGTGCGCGAGGTGGCTCGACTCGGGCCGCCTCCGGCCACCCAGATGACCGAGGCCCTGCAGCCGCTCGTCCACCGGGCGACGGCGTTCCTCCAGGCGGAGATGGATGCCGGCCGGATGCGCCGGAGCGATCCGAACCTCCTACTCCTGGCGATGTACTCGACGGTGATCGGGATGGTGACCGAAGTCGAGGTTCTCAGAGCGTGTGGCGAAGAGCCGACCGCACGGTCGCTGGTTCGACGCCGGGCCGACGTCCTCGGCCTCCTGCGCTCAGCCCTCCTTGTCGAGCCCCTCTAGGCGGGCACGCCACTTCGATGGCTTCTTCTCCTCCGCCGGGGGAGTTGTTGGCTTCTTCCGCGTCGGCTTCTTCGGGGTGTAGCGCTTCGAAGGCGTCGAGGTGGCGGTTTTGGCCTTTGACGTCGATGAGGTCGACGAGGTTCTCGTGGCCTTCGGCGTCGCGTTAGGAGGCGTCTGTCCTGCCTTGCGCGCAGCGCGGTCCTGTCCGGCGAGACCGGCGACCTGCTTGGCATCGGTCGTGCCGTACTTCTGGATGCGTCGAGCGCGCATGAAGAGCCAGCCACCGTAGATGAGGAAGGGGGCGGCGATCATGACCCCGTAATAAGCGATGCCGAAGAAGGCCGCACCGGCGAGCACCGACGCGAAGGTCGTCAAAACCCGCTTGCGGAACTTGACGGCGAGGAAGATGCCCAGGGCGAAGACCAGCGTGATGAAGGACAACAGGAGGATCTCGTTTGAGACCTCAGCCCAGCAGGTCGAGTGGTTGGTCCCATGGAAGCTGTAGGGGTAGGTGCACACGCCCTTGACGGGGGCTTCGTGCACGGTGCGAGTCTTCGGAAACAGGAAGCTGGCCAGACCGCCGATGAAGGCCGCATAGCCGGCAGCGATGTAGCCCAACCGGATCTCGACGAGATTCATCGTCTGCATCGCCTTCTTGCGATCGCTCGGCGGGATGATCTTCTGTGCGAAGACGTCGGGCTCTCGCTTGGCCTTCTTCGGCTTCAAGAACCTCTCGGTGAAGCCTCTCGGTGCCACGTCAGAGGGTTCATTGGTGTCAGTGGATTCGTCGCTCACGGTGCCGAGGCTATCGGAGCCACCGGGTGTTCTCGGATGGTGGGGGCCGGCAGCGAGTAACCTCAGGAGGTCTTACCGGCGAGAACTATCTCATCGGCCAAGGGCGCTTAGCTCAGCTGGTTAGAGCGCAGCCTTCACACGGCTGAGGTCGTGGGTTCGAGTCCCGCAGCGCCCACCAGGTCAGAGGCGGTTTCTCCGCTTGGGACCGGGGAGATGCCCTAAAGATGCCCTAATGTGGAGTACAGTTGGGGCATGGCAGAAACAGGGATTTCCAAGCGTTTTCCCGGCACCGGCACCATGAGACAACGGTCGACGGACCATTGGGAGCTCCGTGCGTTTTCCGGCCCAGACCCCATCACGGGCAAGCCCCGACAGGTCACAAAGACCTTCGTCGGCAGTAGGGCAAAAGCCGAGAAAGCGTTAGGGCGGTTCGTCAAAGACGTCGACGACAGCAAGTTCGACCGGACTTCCGCGACGGTCGGCCAGCTCCTTGACCGCTGGCTCGAGGTCTCCGAGGCGAACGGCAAGCAGAGGCCGCGAACGCTCGAAGAGAATCGTCGCAAGATCGAGCACCGGATCCGGCCCGTCCTCGGCGATCTCCACCTGGAGAAGCTCGAGCCCGACGTCCTGGACGCCACATACGGCCGCTGGCTCTCT
>JADGOD010000185.1 GCA_017883125.1 Acidimicrobiales bacterium | reverse complement strand
CTCCTTGAGCTGCAGTACGGCGAAGAGGGAAGGGCTGTTGAGCACTCGCTTGGCTTCGGCCAGCGAGTATGCCTGGTCGCGAAAGACGCATGAGCGGACGTAGGGAAGGCTCTTCAGTTGGACATCGACGGCGTGGATCTCCTCGGGCGACGCGTTGGAGTTCATCCAGACCGACACCTGCGTCTCGCGCTGCCACTGGGCTTCGGCGTTGGACGCCCCCTGCTTGAGCAGGAGTGCCGCTCCCACCAGCGTCAGCGAGACCGTGACGGTCAGCACTGCGGCGATGGTCATCAGGCGGTTGCGCCAGAGGTTCGACGCTGTCTCCCGGATCGCGTACTCCGCGAAGATCGGCATCGCTACGCCATCCCCGGCGTCGACTCTTCGATGCCGTAGACGCCTCGGACCTGGTCGCGCACCAAGGTGCCGTGATCGAGCTCGAGGACCCGGCGCCGCATGCGGTCGACTAGGGCCTTGTCGTGCGTGGCCATCACCACCGTCGTGCCGGTCCGGTTGATCCGGTCGAGGAGGCCCATGATCCCCTCCGACGTCGCTGGGTCGAGGTTCCCGGTCGGTTCGTCGGCGAGCAGGATCAGGGGGCGGTTCACGAAGGCTCGGGCTATGGCCACGCGCTGCTGCTCGCCACCGGAGAGCTCGCCCGGAAGGCTCTCGTGCTTGTGCCCCAGTCCGACGAGCTCGAGGACCTGGGGGACCTGAGACTTGACGACACTCTTCGATCGGCCGATCACCTCGAGGGCGAACGCCACGTTCTCGAAGACCGTCTTGTTCGGCAGCAGGCGGAAGTCCTGGAACACGCAGCCGATGTTCCGGCGGAGGAACGGCACCCGCCACTTGGGCAGGGTGACGATGTCGCGCCCTGCCTCGATGATCCGACCCTTGTCGGGGAGCTCTTCACGAAGCAGGAGTCGCAGGAACGTCGTCTTGCCGGAGCCGGAGGATCCCACGATGAAGACGAACTCTCCCTTGTCGATATCGACAGAGACGTCCCGTAGTGCGATGGTCGAGTTCTTGTAGGTCTTCGAGACGTTTTCGAGGCGAATCATGAAATACCACCAACCGTGGAGCCGTGCGCCAGGAGCGGAGCACGATCAAGAGGTTGGATTCCTGGACCCATCCTACCCGGCCGGACTTGGGACCTGGTGCTTCATGAGGGCGATTCTTAGAGAGCGGAGGAGGCCCTGCTCACGGGGCGGAACTGCGCCGTCGCTGGAGCTCGGCCTCCATGAACTGATCGAGGTCGCCGTCGAGGACGGCCTCGACGTTGCCGGTCTCGACGTTGGTCCTCAGATCCTTCACGAGTTGGTACGGAGCCATCACGTAGCTGCGGATCTGACTCCCCCAGGCGTTGTCCGTCCGCTCTCCGGCGAGTGCGTTCATCTCCGCGGCACGCTCGGCACGAGCCCGATCCGCCAGCTTGGCCGTGAGGATCTGCATCGCCCGAGCCTTGTTCTGGTGCTGGCTGCGCTCGTTCTGGCACGAGACCACGACCCCGGTGGGCAGGTGCGTGAGCCGCACCGCGGAGTCCGTCTTGTTGATGTGCTGTCCACCTGCACCGGAGGCTCGGTGCGTGTCGATCCTCAGTTCGTTCTCGTCGATCTCGACATCGTCGCTGACGTCCTCGATGAAGGGGGTCACCTCGAAGGAGGCGAACGACGTCTGGCGCCGGTGCTGAGAGTCGAAGGGGCTCATCCGCACAAGTCGGTGCACACCCCGCTCGGCGGAGAGCAGTCCGTAGGCGAACCGTCCCTTGACGATGAAGGTGGCCGAGAGCAGGCCGGCCTCCTGGCCCTCGGTCGTCTCGTCGACCTCCACGCTGAACCCCCGGCGCTCCGCCCAGCGCGAGTACATCCGGAGCATCATCTCGGTCCAGTCCTGGGCATCGGTGCCACCCGCCCCGGCGTGCACCTCGGCGATGGCGTCGGACTCGTCGTACTCGCCCTGGAAGAGGCTCTGGAGCTCGAGGCGGCCCACCGCGCGCTCCAGCTCGTCGATCAGGGCGCTGAGCTCGGCCTCGAAGCTGGCATCGGGCTCGCCCGCGGCCTTGGACTCCTCGATCATCTCGATGAGCACGTGGGCGTCATCGATCCCCGCGGTCAAGGTGTCGAACTTCGAGAGATCGTCGTTGACCCGACCCAGCTCGGTGGTCACCTGACGGGCCCGGTCCTGGTCCTCCCACAGATCGGGACGTCCGGCGTCGGCCTCCAGGGCCACCTGACGGGCGCGCAGCTCGTCGATCCGGAGGTACCCCTTCGCATCCCCGATGCGACCTTCGAGATCAGCCAGGGTCGCCGCAGAGTCCCGCTGGATCTCCGGGGACTCAGGTGGCGCCATGACAGAACTTGTACTTCTTGCCGCTGCCGCACCAGCACGGGTCGTTCCTGCCGACCTTCTGGGTTGCGTCCCTGACGATCGGCACCATGGTCTCACCGGAGTCTTGGGCAGCGAGCGGGACGTTCATCGGGTCGACGGCGACACCGGTCGCCTCGGCCAGCGCGGCCCGGTTCGATCGGACGTCTGCCACCGGGTCTTCGGCAGCTTCGTAGACCGCTCGATCGAGCGACTGGGTCTCGTCGGGGGCCTCGGAGACCGCTTCGACGTGCATGACGTAGCGCAGGTAGTCGTCGTCAATGCCGTCCATGAGCTGGCCGAACATCGAGAAGCCCTCGCGCTGCCACGCCACCAACGGATCCTGCTGGCCCATGGCTCGCAGGTTGATGCCCTCGCGCAGGTAGTCCATCTCGGCCAGGTGATCGCGCCAGCGCTGGTCGATTATCTGGAGCATCACGTCACGCTCGACGGCACGGGCTGTCTCTTCGCCACCGGGCATCGCGGCCGAGTGGCTCGCGTAGTGCTCGAGGGCCTCGGTGATCACCGACTCGACGACCTGGTCCCGGGTGGAGGCCTGGGCGAGGTCGCTGATCGAGAACTGGGTCGGGTAGTACTGCTGGATCTCTGCGACCAGCGTGTCGAGCTCCCACTCCTCGGGGTAGTCACTCGGGCAGCTCTGGACCACCAGGTTGGTCAGGGTCCCGCTGAGCAGCTCGCTGGTGTGCTCCTCGAGGCTCTCGCCGTCGATGATCTGGTAGCGGCGGCCGTAGATGACCTTCCGCT
>JADGOD010000184.1 GCA_017883125.1 Acidimicrobiales bacterium | reverse complement strand
TGACCGGATCGCCCCGGTCCGGGGTGAAGAAGATGAAGTCGGTGATGCCCTTCTCCTGCATCTGAGCGATGTGGTCGATGATCATCGGCGGGGTTCCGATGTAGCCACCGGCGTCGACTCCCCACCCTTCGCCTTGGAAGCGGCGGTCGGCGAGCGCCTTGGCATCTACGAGCGAGGACTTGTCGGGAGCGATGACGAGAACCGCTTCATGGGAGATCCGAATCGACCTCGGATCTCGGCCGATCTTCTCGCACTCCGTCTCGAGCTGGCGCACCCGCTCCTCCCACGTAGCCAGCCCGTAGGTCGGCACGCTCCAGACGTCGGCGTACTTGGCGACGAGAGGGAGCGTGTAGCGGGGGCCGACGCCACCGATGTGGATCGGCGGATGGGGGTCCTGGTGCGGACGCGGCAGCGAGGGGAACTCGCTGATGGTGAAGTGCGTGCCGTCGAAGGTCGTCGGCTCGCCCGTGAACATCTTCGAGAGGATCTCGAGCGTCTCGGCGAGCCGCTCGGATCGCTCGGCGAAGGAACCCCAGGGGAGTCCGGCCTCATGGTGCTCGAGCTCATAGGAGCCACTCCCGAGGCCGAGCTCGAATCGACCTTTGGACAGCACGTCCAAGGTGACGACCATCTTGCCCAGCACCGCAGGGTTCCGGAAGTTCGCACACACCACGAGGTGGCCGACGCGGAGCCGCTCGGTGCGGGCCAGCACGTAGCTCGCCAGGATGAAGGCCTCGAAGGAGTCGATCGTCGGTGAGCCTGGCCCGTAGAGGTGGTCGTACAGCCAGAGCGAGTCGAAGCCGAGGCGCTCGACGGCGAGCGCTCGGTCGAGGTACTCGTCGCCGGTGAACTTCATCTGGGGGAGGTAGATCCCGAACGACGGGGGTGGCGTGGTGGTCATCGAGGCTCGTCTCCCATGCGTGCGGTGATGAGGCCGACGAGGCGGTCGTCACGCCCACCGTCTCGGACCTCTACCTCGAGGATATCTTCGCTCAGGCGGGTCGCCGTGGCGACCCCCGGACCGACCCGAACCGCGCTGAGGTAGCGGACGTCGAGCTCGATGACGTCACGGTTCGCGAGAGTCTCCGCCGCCAGCTCGCCGAGGAGGGCGACGATGCCTCCCTGGAGCGCCTGGGCGGCGTTGAAGAGGAAGGGTGTGAGTGCGACCTCAGCGACACCCGGTTCGATCACCCTGGCGCCCACGAACTCGGGGAACGGGAGCGGCATCGTTCCCTCCGTGTTCATCGAGGCGATGACCTCCGGGCTGGTGTCCTGCGGCCGCGGCGAGGCGGCGAACGTCGCGAAGGAGCTGGCGACGAGCGTCCCTGTCTCGGCATCGAGGAACCGGGTCACCCCAGTGGTGACCGTACGTCCCACCTTCAGGATCGAGACGTCGATGTCCAGCACGTCACCAGCCGGTGGGGTGAGGAGTCGCACCGAGATGTCGACGGTGACGGGAAGCCGAGGGTTCATCGTGAAGCACGATGCGATCCCGACCGCGCAGTCGGCGATGGTCAAGAGGTAGGAGGAGCGTGGCCACCTGCCGCTCGGGGTGCGGAGCACGTCGGAGATGACTGCACGACCACTGGCCCTGCGGCCCTCGTCCTCGAGCTGGAAGTTGAAGTTCATGCCGTGCACGAACGTCTCGCTGCGATCTGGGATGCCCTGAGAGCCGCTATTGGTGGAGAGGTTGGCAGGTTCGGTCATGGCAAAGGGGCTCCTCGGGGAGTGCGGATGGTTCACGATAGGTGCTCGCGCACCCTTCCCGCAGGTTCGGTTCAGCCGTCTCGCGAGGATCTGCTGCTGGGTGCGCTGAACGCCGCCTGAGCACCTGCTTCGGCTCCGGTTCGAGGGCGGTCGACGGGGTAGCGGTTGGTCTTCAGGAGGAGAAGGTCTCCAGCTCTTTCGATGCCCCCAGAGCGATCTCGGCGAACTCGCGGAGTCCGTCGAGGGCGTCACGGCTTGACGTCCACGGCTGGATCAGGGCTCGGTGGATTCCGACGTCCGCCATCTTCTCGAGGGTCTCGAGTGTCGCATCGGGTGCTGCGAGCGTGATCTCGGCGACGCCGGGCATGCCGGCACCTCTCCGGATCTCGGCGATCCGCCTCGCCGAAGCGGGGATCTGATCGATGGAGTGGTTCATCGGGATCCAGCCGTCGCCCACCAAGGCGGCACGACGCAAGGCGGCAGGCCCGTCGCCGCCGATATGCAGTGGCGGCCAGGGTCGCTGTGCGGGCTTGGGTTCGAACATCACGGGGCCGAAGTCGAAGAACTCCCCGTGGTGCTCGATCACGTCGTCCCGCCAGAGGCGCTGGCAGACCTCGATTGCCTCGTCGACCCGTCGGCCCCTCGTGGTGAAATCGAGGCCCACCGCATCCCACTCCTCCTTGAGCCAGCTGGCGCCGATGCCGAACTCCAACCTCCCGCCGGAGAGCTGGTCGAGGGTGGCGACGGCCCGAGCGGTGACGAACGGGTGGCGGAGCCCGATGTTGAACACCTGGGTCCCGAAGTGGATCTGGCTCGTCTTCGCCGCCAAGAAGCTGAGATGGGCGAAGACGTCGAAGACGGGAACGTCGGAGGGGACCGGAGGGTGCTCAGCCCCGTGGATCGGACTCCCTGACGCGCTAATCGGGATGATCAGGTGCTCGGGCATCCAGACCGACTCGTACCCGAGCCGGTCTGCTTCGACCGTGATTTCGGTCCAGAGCGACGGGCGAAGTCTTCCCAATGAGATTCCGATCTTCATCTGGCCTCCTCGAGTGGCGAGTCGGTGTCGATCGGCCACCGACCGAGCACCCTGACCGCTGCGAGGTCCACAGCGGCTCTCCTCACCGGGAGGTCCAGCGTGCCATACGAGCTCACCGGTCGGCTGCCTCTCTCACCGGAGACGAATCGGGAGCAGTCGAACTCCCGACCGAGGTCCACAAGATCACCGTCGTCCGAGAGGTGCTCAAGGGCCACGAGCCCTCCGACGATCTGTGGCCGACACAGTACATTCCCCAGATGCGGGCCGAGGCCGAGGTCAAGATCGCGGCGTGGATCGAGCACAACGTTCGCAACTCCTGATAGGAGAGGGGGATGAAAGCACTTCGCTGCAATGAGTACGGCCCGGTGACGAACGCTGTCGTCGAGGACCTCCCCGATCCGGTTCCCGGAGAGGGGGAGGTCCTCGTCGACGTCACCGCCGCGGCGTTGAACTTCCCTGACGTCCTGATCATGGCCGACCTCTATCAGTGGCACGTCCCGGTCCCCTACACACCGGGGAGCGAGTACGCCGGCGTGGTCAGTGCGGTGGGTCCTGGGGTGACCAACGTCACGGTTGGTGATCGGGTGATGGGCTCGGCGATGACGGGGGCCTTCGCCGAGAAGGTGATCTCTTCCGCCGCCGGTGTCACCGTGCTCGATGATCGGGTGGACCTCAAGAGCGCCGCGGCGTTCTCGGTGGCGTACCGGACCTCGCAGCACGCGCTGCGGAGCTTCGCCCACGTCGCCGCGGGCGAGTGGGTCGTCGTGCTCGGCGCGGCGGGCGGCGTCGGCATGGCGGCGGTTGAGCTGGCCACGTTGATGGGCGCCCGGGTCATCGCTGCCGCATCGAGCGCCGAGAAGCTCGAGGCCTGCCGAGCCAGGGGAGCGGTGGCCACGATTAACTACACGACCGAGGACCTCAAGAGCCGCATCCGGGAGATCACCGGCACCGGCGCCGACGTCGTCATCGACCCCGTGGGCGGTGCCTACGCAGAGGCGGCGCTGCGCTCCATGGCGTGGGGCGGGCGGTTCATCGTCATCGGCTTCGCCGATGGCGAGATCCCGAAGATCCCGCTCAACCTGGTGCTGCTCAAGGGCGTGATCATCACCGGCTTCACCATGGAGGGCTTCGCCCGGAACCAGCCGGCTGACAGCGAGCGCGACTTGGCCGAGCTGATGGAGTGGTTGAACACCGGCAAGATCTCACCGCTCGTCTCGGCGTCGTTCCCGCTTGATGCGGGGGCCGACGCGCTGGCGATGGTGGCCGAGCGCCGGGCGATCGGGAAGATCCTGATCGAGCCGTAGATCCGAGGTTGGAGTGTGACGTGTGCGATGTGTCGTGCCAGACTCACTGCCGAATCGAGAGGTCAAGCAGACGAGGCGGGCGTGTCCGCCGCAGAGACGAGGGGGAGTCATGACGGAAGAGAAGTCGCTGAGAGGCGTTCTGGAGCTTGAGCAGGTCGGTGAGGGTCGGTTCATCGGCCAGAACTTCGTCGCCGGCATGGGCGGGGTCGTCTTCGGAGGCCAGCTCCTGGCCCAGTCGATCATCGCGGCGTCGACCGTCGCGCCCGAGAAGTACGTCAAGACGATCCAGAACGTCTTCGCCCGTGGCGGCGACATCTCCAAGCCGCTCGAGATCGAGGTCGAGATGATGGCGGCCGGTCGGGCCATGGCCAGCGCCACGGTGACCGTCCGCCAGGAGGGCAGGCTCTGCACGAGAGCGCTCGTCTCGCTGACCGCGGACGAGCCTGATCTGATCCGCCACCAGATGCCGATGCCTGACGTCACCTCTCCGATGGAGACCCCCGAGCGCGAGGCGGAGGGTGACTTCTGGCAGATCCGGATCGTCGACGGCGTCGACCTCTCGGATCCAGCCGCTGTCGGCCCGGCCGAGCTCAACGTGTGGAGCCGGTTCCCCGGTGAGAACTCAGAGGGGCTCATGGGCCAGGCGCTGCTCGCCTATGCCACAGACGGTTTCCTCATCGCCACGGCCATGCGCCCCCACGAGGGGATCGGTCAGGCGATGGCACATGTCTCGATCTCGACCAGCGTCCTCGGCCACACGCTCACCTTCCACGAGCCGATCGACGCCTCGGCGTGGCACCTGCTGGCTCACGAGAGCCCCTATGCGGGCCGCGGCCGCACCTACGGCCGGGCGAACGTCTTCACCGAGGACGGGCGCCTCGTGGCGTCCTATGTCCAGGACAACATGGTCCGGGACTTCCCCAAGGACCGGGCGCCCAGCGGCGGGGAGCGCTCGAAGTTCTAGCGGTGGAGACCGATCCGGGGGCCCCGACTTGAGAGGTCACCGATGGGGTTCTAGGTTAGGAAAAGGTCCAATCATCTCGGCTCGCAAGTATTTGTCCAGAGGGCAAAGGGGGTGCCGAGACCAAGTGCAAGAGAAAGAGGGGGAAAGCGATGCCTACTCGCGGTGACAAGGGGTACTTCGTCTTCGACGCAGACAACCACATGTATGAGACGCCTGAGGCGTTCACCCGGTACCTGCCCGACGAGTATGCGGGCTTCATCAAGTACGTCCAGGTCGACGGCCGCACGAAGATCGCCGTGAACAACGTGATCAGCGACTACATCCCGAACCCGACGTTCGAGGTCGTGGCGCAACCCGGAGCGCAGGAGGAGTACTTCAAGGTCGGCAACCCTGAGGGCAAGTCCCGCAGGGAGGTGCTGGGCAAGGGGATGCGCGCACTTCCAGGGTTCTCGCAGTCTGGGCCCCGCATCGAGCTCCTTGACGAGCTGGGCATCGATCGTGCCATCATGTGGCCGACGCTGGCGAGCCTGCTCGAAGAGCGGGTCCGGTCCAACCCGCGGGCCGTCCACGCAGCGGTCCACGCGCTGAACCGATGGATGGCCGAGGAGTGGACGTACAACTACGACAACCGGATGTTCGCGACGCCGGTGATCCACCTCGGCATCCTCGAGGAGGCGCAGCGCGAGTTGGACTTCGTGGTGGACAACGGGGCCAAGATCATCCTGGTCCGCCCGGCACCCGTCTGGGGCTTCGAGGGGCCGAGGTCGCCGGCGCTCCCCGAGTTCGACCCGTTCTGGAAGCGCGTCGAGGAAGCTGGGCTCCTCGTCGGGATGCACGCGTCCGACAGCGGCTACCAGCGCTACCAGAACGAGTGGGAGGGGATCGCCGACGGCGAGATGACCCCCTTCCGTGACATCTCGGGCATGGCGGCCATCCTCTCGCACCAGGGCCGTCCCATCATGGACACCGTGGCCTCGGTCATCGGGCACGGCCTCGCCTCGAGGTTCCCCAAGCTCCGGTTCATGCCCGTCGAGAACGGGACGAACTGGGTGAAGCCGCTGCTCCACGACATGGAGTACGCGTGGGCGCACTACCCGCAGGTCTTCGATGAGAACCCTGCCGACACGTTCCGCCGGAGCTTCATCGTGCACCCGTTCCACGAGGAGGACCCCAAGGGCCTCGTCGAGATGATGGGAGCGGAGCACGTGGTGTTCGGCTCGGACTACCCGCACCCCGAGGGCATGTCGGACCCGGTGACCTTCGTCGATGATCTCGAGGGGCTTCCTGAGAAGGACATCGCCAACATCATGGGCGAGAACCTCAACCGCATGCTGGGCCTCAGCGCAGCCTGAGCCAGGCACCACGCAGTTCAGCGAGCTAGACGTGTCCGGCGGGGCCCCCGCCGGACACGTCTAATATCGCGTCACGCAGCCCGCGGCACGTCGCTCCCCACCTGAAGAAGAGCGCGTCGCCTCAGGCCCTATTCGAACTCGGCCGTAGTGTGCCGATGAGTGAGAGACAGGAGAAACATCATGGACATCAAGGGTTCTTCAGCAATCGTCACCGGTGGTGCGGGCGGTCTGGGCGAGGCCACGGTGCGCCGTCTGGTCGCAGCCGGAGCCAAGGTCGTCATCGCCGACCTCGCAGAGGAGAAGGGCGAGGCCCTCGCTGCAGAGCTCGGTGACGCCGCCGTCTTCCACAAGACCAACGTCCTCGAGGACGCAGACGTCCAAGCGGCGATCGCCAAGGCCGTTGCCATGGGTCCGATCCGCCTGGCCGTTGCCGTGCACGGTGGCTTCGGTGGCGGTGGGCGCACCCTCAAGTCCGACGGCTCGCCCCACACGCTCGAAGACTTCCGCAAGGTCGTCGACGCCTACCTCGTCGGGACCTTCAACGTGGACCGTCTGGCTGCAGAGGCGATCGCCAAGTCGGAGCCTCAGACCGACGGTGAGCGTGGTCTGATCATCAACACCGCGTCCATCGCCGGCTACGAGGGCACCATCGGTCAGGTCGCCTACGCCGCCGCCAAGGGCGGCGTCATCGGCATGACGCTGACGGCCGCTCGCGACCTCGCCGTCGTGGGAATCCGCGTGATGACCATCGCCCCGGGGACCTTTGTGACCCCGGCGTACGGCATGCCGCTCGAGCAGCTCAACGAGATCTGGGGCCCCGCAGTCCCGTTCCCGAAGCGCATGGGTCTCCCGGCCGAGTACGCCCAGCTTGTTCAGTCCCTCGTCGAGAACTCGTACCTCAACGGTGAGGTCATCCGGATCGACGGAGCCATCCGGTTCTCGCCGAAGGCGCCTCGCGGCTAAGGGGGATCCTCCTGATGTCCGATACGGCCTTGGCGGGAGATCGACCGTGGGACTCACTCCCGAACGGTCACGCCATCGCGTCCATGCACCGGAAGACTGTCGAGGTCCCCGGCGCGGACTGGGCGGTCCAGATGGACGTCACCCCCCAGGTGGTCAACTCCTCGGGAGCCGTCCAGGGCGGGCTGCTGGCCACCTTGATCGACTTGGTCGCTGGGATCGCGCTTCTCGAGGGACCTGAGCCCTACGACCAGACGACCACCATGGACATGCACGTCACCTTTCACCGCGGAGCCTGTGTCGGCCCGGTCCTCGCGACAGCGCACGTGCTGCGTCGCGGGGGCCGGTCCGCCTCGGTCCGCGTGGAGGTTGTCGACCTCGGCGCCGACAGTCTCCACATCGCCACCGGGATGCTCACCTTCGCCGCTCGCCGCTCGCCGCCTCCCGACAGAGGAGAAGGACGATAAGCCAGGCACCTCGGGCTGATGCACCGGCGGCGACGCATCGCTGCCCTCAAGCCGGAAGGGTGACGGAGACCTCGAGGAACCTGGTGACCGCCTCGGTGAACTGATCGTTGCGG
>JADGOD010000183.1 GCA_017883125.1 Acidimicrobiales bacterium | reverse complement strand
TGACCGTCGGGCGGTTCTTCTACAAGTGGTTCGTGAAGTCGCAGACTACGTACCTGGTGACCAATGTGCGAGCACTCGTGCTCCGCAACGGGGAGATCTACGAGCACCAAGATCTCGCCGGCGTGAAGCCGGAGATCGCTGGCTGGCGTCGTAATCGGATCGTGACGTTCGGCGATGCGCTGGAGTCGGAGCTGAGGAGTAGGAGCCATGTGCTCTGGACTCCGGTCGGCAACGTCGGGGTGCGGCCAGGGCGATTCAACGTCCGCCGTGGTGACGACTCTGGCTACCCCATCCGCTTCTACGACCTGGGGCCGACTCAGGCAGAGCGACTGATGTCGATCCTCGGAAGTAGTTCGTTTCGCCGCAACCTCGACTCTGATGACAAGGGAAGTCGTTCGGTTGATCACGCATCCCAGGACAATGAGCCTCTCCTCGATTCACCCGCTGCGTCCCGAGGCGACACCGTGCTCGATCCCGTTGCTCGGACGACGAGTCCAGAGTCGACTGAGGGCGGGAGTCAGATCGGTAGATGGGCTGCCGCCAGCCCGTGGAGGTTCGCAGGGCTTCCCGCACTGGTTGCGATCGGCGCCGACCAGCTGTTCTCGGCGTTGACGCATTCGGGCTCCCGAGGGCTCCTGCCGGGGATCATGGTTGGCGGAAGTCTCTATCTCGTCTATCGACGCAATCATCGGAACAATCAGGAGTAGGGCGGAGGCAGTTCCGGAGAGGGGCGGGGCCTCTTTCGATGGTTCGTCGGGGCGGACTACTGATCCGGCCTCTTGGAATCGGGCTCGAGATGAGGGCGTACGCCTCGGCACGGTCACCCCCTGCTGGAACCACCAGTCCCCTCAGAGCGGCTGCGTCCTGCGTCACGCAGGAGCCGGTCGTGCGTGAACTCAGCGCGGCTCGCGCGGCAGCCCGAGGACGTTCTCGGCGAGGATGTTGCGTTGGACCTGGGAGGTCCCGGCGTAGATCGTCCCTGCCGTGGCATTGTAGAGAGCGCCGATCCAGCGACCTGAGGTGTTCGGGGCTCCCGGGTCGTCGTAGCGGTACGTCCGCAGCAGGCCGCGGCCCTCGACGATCTGGCCGGCCGGGCCCAGGATGTCAAGGGCCAGGTTGGCCACGTCCTTGTGGTACTCGCTCCAGAAGAGCTTCGAGATCGAGGCCTCGGGACCCAGCCTGCCATCGCCGGCGAGGACGCCGGCGATGATCTTGTCGCCCAGGTAGCGCATGATCTCGACCCTGATGTAGAGCTCGGCGAGCCGCTGGCGGATGAGGGGGTCGCGAGCCGCGCCCCGCTCGGCGGCCAGCGCCATGAGCCGGTCGAGCTCGGCGCGGAACAAGATGGGGTTGGTCGCCGCCTCCTCGCCCCGCTCGAAGCCGAGCAGCGTCGTGGCCACGGCCCACCCGTTGTCGACGCCGCCAACGACGTTCTCTGCCGGTGTGGTCACGTCGTTCAAGAAGACCTCGTTGAACTCGCTCTCGCCCGACATCGCCTTGATCGGGCGGACCTCGATGCCGGGCTGGTCCATGTTGACCAAGAGGAACGAGATGCCCCGGTTCTTGGGCGCGTCCGCGTTGGTGCGGGCCAGCACGAAGATCCAGTTGGCCTCCCTCGCCCGCGTCGTCCAGAGCTTCTGGCCGTTGAGCACCCAGGTGTCGCCGTCGAGCTCGGCGCGCGTGCTGAGCGAGGCGAGGTCCGAGCCCGACCCGGGCTCGGAGAAGCCCTGGCACCAGCGGATCTCGCCGTTGAGAGTTGGGGGCAGGAAGCGCTGCTTCTGGGTCTCGGTGCCGAAGTACAGCAGGATGTTGGCCAGCATCTTGAGGCCGAAGGTGTCGCTGTAACCCATGAAGGGCACGCCGGCTCTGGCGCATTCCTCGACCAAGATGATCTGCTCGAGCTTGGTCAGCCCCGCTCCGCCGTACTCGACGGGCCACTGGATCCCCAGCAGCCCCCGGCGCAGCATGGTCTCGCGCCAGCTCTCGACGAAGGCGTCAGCCTCAGCGCGGTCCTCGATGGCACCGAGCCCCTTCCAGTCGGCGGGGAGCTCCTCGGCGAGGATGGCCCGGACGTGATCCCGGAAGGCCTCTCCTGAGGGGGCCATCAGTACCCCATGTCTCCCGGGATGCGGAAGTTGTTGTTGAGGGGCGGGAAGGTCATCGCCGGTCGGTTGAGGGTGAGGGTGCAGACGCCGTCAGCCACCTCTCGCAGGACAAGGTCCTCGTTCTCACTCATTGTTTTCCTCCCTCTGGCCGCGAGGAGGGACGCGGCATCGATCTCGCCAGGTGGCACTGCCTGACGGTGAGACCTACCTTATCTCTGCTGGATGAAGTGCCGACGTACCGCGAAGGCAGTAGCGAGGAGAGAGAGATCGACATGGGACTTTTGGATGGACGTGTGGTGCTGGTGACCGGTGGCGGCAGGGGGCTGGGCCGTGCCCACTGCCTCGAGCTCGCGAGCCATGGTGCGACGGTGGTGGTTAACGACGTCGGTGCCGGCGTCGGCGGCGAGGGAGCGGATGACAGCCCGGCCGATGAGGTGGCCCAGCTGATCCGTGACGCCGGGGGCACCGCGCTGGTCGACCACACCTCGGTGAGCGACTTCGCCGGCGTAGGCGCGCTCATCCAGCGGATCGTCGCCGAGTGCGACGCGCTCGACGCGGTGGTGAACAACGCGGGCATCTTGCGCGACCGGATGCTCACCTCGATGTCTGAAGAGGAGTTCGACGCCGTCATCGCCGTGCACCTGAAGGGCACCTGGAGCGTGACCCGGCACGCCTGCAGCTACTGGCGCGAGCAGATGAAGGCGGGCACGCCCCGTGCGGCACGCATCGTCAACACGACCTCTGGTGCCGGGCTCTTCGGCAACATCGGTCAGACCAACTACGCACCGGCCAAGGCCGGTATCGCTGCGCTGACGATCTGCACGGCGATGGAGATGGCTCGTAACGGGGTCACGGCGAATGCCATCTCGCCGATCGCCCGCACGCGGATGACCGCCGGCATCGGCTCCTTCGACGAGGGGGTCACCGACGGCTTCGACCCGCTGGACCCGGCCACCACCTCGCCGGTCGCCGCATGGCTCTGCTCCGAGCAGTCGGGCTGGATGAGCGGCCAGGTGCTACGCGTCGACGGCGACACCGTCATCCGGGTCGAGCCTTGGTCCATCAAGGACCCCATCTACTACCGGGGCACACCGAACGAGCCCGTGGACGCCACCGCGCTGGGCATGGGCATGCGCATCGCGTACGGCGCCTTCCCCGGCGGCATCCCCTCCTCACCGATCAAGGGCTGATGGCCGACGCGGTGTCCGAACCTCTGATCTCTGCGCCTACCGAAGACCGTTCGGGTCGAGGTTCTGACGACCTGAGCCAGAACGACGTAGACCTCTGTTGGGGGAGGATTTCCATGGGCTCAGGGGAGTTTGAAAGCCGTCCCATAAGGTTCCAACCGACTGTGCCGGGATAGGGTCAGATCCGAGCACAGCAGTTCGAGGTCGATCAGACGGAAAGGGGGGGAGTTGGCTTCAACAACGAAGCTCTCCAAGGTTGCTCTCGTGACCGGGGCGAGCCGCGGGATTGGGGCGGCGACGGCGCTGGCCTTGGCAAAGAAGGGATATGTAGTCGCGTGCGCTGCCCGCTCGACTCGGGAGGATCCACAGCAGACGCCGGGCACGCTCGACGAGGTGGTTGAGCGCATCAGGGAGGGTGGCGGTACGG
>JADGOD010000182.1 GCA_017883125.1 Acidimicrobiales bacterium | reverse complement strand
CGAGCTTCTCCACCCCATAGCCGTCGTCGTGCTGGGCGGCCTGGTGACCTCGTGTCTGGTCAACCTCCTCGTCCTACCAGCCCTCTACCTGCGATTCGGGCCCCGCGAGGAACCCGAGGCGTTGGAGCTGGAGACGGAACTGGATCTGGCCGAAGCGGAACTGGAGCCGGCCCTCGCTGGTGCAGGCAATGGTCAGGCGCCTCACGGCAACGACGGCCACATTGTCGGTGCCCGCGACCGCAGGGTCGGCGCCCATGACCGCAGAGTCGACCGTCATGACGGCTGGGAGGGCGAGGTCGACCGCAGGGTCGGCGCCGGTGACCGCAGGGCAAGTGTGAAAACGACACGAGATCTAGGAGAGGACGCTCGATGGAGCACCGCAGACGATTGATCGTCATGGCCGCGGCCGTGATCGGCAGCCTTCTGCTCGGCGCGTGCGCCGACAAGGCGGCAGAAGAACCAGGCGGAAGTGGCGCGGCCACGGTCCACGAGATCGATGGGAGCGAGGTAAGTCGAGTGACGCTGACCAAAGACGCAGCGAGACGGCTGGACATCCAGACGGAAACGGTCAGCCCGGCCCGCCTGGGGCCGGGTACGCAGATTCCCTACGCCGCGGTCTTGTACGACCCCAAGGGCGACACCTGGGCGTTCGTGAGCCGCAAGGCACTGACGTATGTGCGCGAATCGATCAAGGTCGATCGCATCGAAGGGGACGTCGCCGTCCTCAAAGACGGTCCGTCAGCCGGCACCAAGGTCGTCAAGGTCGGCGCCTCGGAGCTGTACGGCTCGGAGATCGGCGTGGGCGACGAGTAGGGCGAGAGCGACCGGGGCGGGAGGAGGGACGGAGTCATGATGCGCTGGATCATCAAGGCGAGCCTGAGGTTCCGTTACCTCGTGGTCGCCGGGGCCGTGGGGATGATGATCTTCGGCGTTGGCGCATTCCGAAAGATGCCTGTCGACGTGTTCCCCGAATTCGCGCCACCGCGAGTTCAGATCCAAACCGCCTGCCTCGGTCTCACGGCCGCCGAGGTGGAGAGCCTGGTCACGATCCCCATGGAGCAGGAGTTCAACGGGATCGCCGGGCTCGACATCATGCGCTCCAAGTCCGCTCCCCAACTGTCCTACCTCGAACTCATCTTCAAGCGTGGAACCGATGAGATGCACGCCCGGCAACTCGTCCAGGAACGGATGGCGGCGCTGCAGAACACGTTGCCCACCTGGGCCGCGCCTCCCATCATGATGCAGCCCCTGTCAGCGACGAGCCGGGTCATGAAGATCGGGATCTCGTCGGACAAGCTCTCGCTCGAAGACCTGTCGATGACCGCCTACTGGAAGATCCGGGCGCGGCTGCTCGGCGTGCGTGGCGTGGCGAACGTCGCCATCTGGGGGGAACGCATCAAGGCGTACCAGGTGGGGGTCGAACCGGAGAAGCTGAAGCGCAAGGACGTGTCGCTGGACCGGGTGATGGAGGTGACCGCGGAGGCCCTTGACGCGGGGCTCCTGAAGTTCGCCGAGGGCGGCTTCATCGGCACCGGAGGCTTTGTCGACACACCGAACCAGCGGCTCGGAGTCCGCCACAAGCTGTCCATCGTCACACCAGCAGACCTGGCTGACGTTGTCCTTGCGGAGAGAGAGGGGAAACCCCTACGCATCGGCGACGTGGCCAAGGTAGGGACGGGATCTCCGCCCCTTGCGGGCGACGCGGTGATCAACGACGGTCCGGGCCTCATGCTCGTGGTCGAGAAGCTGCCCTGGGGGAACACCCTCGAGGTGACCAGAGGGGTGGAGAAGGCCATCGACGAGATGCGCCCAGGGTTGCCCGGCATGGCGATTGACACCACCATCTTCCGCCCGGCGAGCTTCGTCGAGGAGGCGATCCATCATCTGACCTCTTCGCTCGTCCTCGGCGCCCTGCTCGTGGTGTTCGTCCTCGGCATCTTCCTCCTGGACTGGAGGGCGGCGCTGATCAGCGTCGTGACGATTCCGTTGTCACTCGTGGCCACGATCTTCGTGCTTCACGCTCGCGGAGCGACGATCAACACCATGGTGCTGGCCGGGCTGGTGATCGCGCTCGGCGCGATCGTCGACGATGCCATTGTCGACGTCGAAAATATCGTGAGACGGCTCCGGCTCGCCCGGAGCGTCGGCAGCACCCAGTCGACGGCATCGGTCATCCTCGAGTCCTCGTTGGAAGTGCGGGGCGCCGTCGTCTACGCGTCCCTCATCGAAGCTGTGGCCCTGCTCCCGATCTTCTTCCTGGAGAGCCTCACCGGCTCCTTCTTCAAACCGCTCGCCCTCACGTACGCCATCGCCGTTCTCGTATCCCTGGTTGTGGCGATGATCAGCACGCCGGCTTTGAGTCTGATCCTCTTCTCTCGCGGGAAGCTCCAGAAGCGCGAGTCCCCGGTCACGGGCTGGATGCAGCGCGGCTATGAACTCATGCTGCGCCCGATCGTCCGCCGACCCATTCCCGCATACGCAGCCGTCGGGCTCATCGCCCTGGCCGGCATCGGAGTCCTGCCCCGGCTGGGCGAGTCGTTGTTCCCAGCATTCAAGGAACGGGACTTCCTGATGCACTGGATCACGAAGCCCGGGACATCGCTCCCCGAGGAACGACGCATCGTGATCAAGGGCAGCAAGGAACTGCGGAACATCGAAGGGGTCCGCAACTTCGGCTCGCACATCGGCCAAGCACTCCTCGGCGAGGAGATCGCCGGCGTCGACTTCGGCGAGAACTGGATCAGCATCGAGCCCGGGGCCAACTACGAAAGAACGAAGGCCAAGATCGAGGAGGTGGTCTCCGGCTACCCCGGGATGTTCACCAACGTGGAGACCTACCTCGCGGAGCGGATCAGCGAGGTGATCTCAGGGGAGAGCGAGCCGATCGTCGTGCGCATCGTCGGCCCCGACCTCAAGGTCCTGCGGAAAAAGGCCAACGAGGTGAAGACGATGCTGGGCAATGTCAAGGGCATCGTGGACGAGCACGTGGAACTCCAGGTCGACGTACCCCAGATCGAGATCGACGTCGATCTGGCAAAGGCCAAGAAGCACGGCGTCAAGCCAGGGGACGTGCGTCGCGCCGCGGCGACGATCATGTCGGGTGAAGAGGTCGGCGACATCTTCCGCGACGGCAAGACCTACGACGTGCAGGTCTGGAGCACGCCCGCATCACGAAACAGCGTCGGCGACATCCGTGACCTCCTGGTCGACACACCGTCCGGTGGACACGTGCCGGTGGGCGACGTCGCGTCGGTGACCCTGCGACCGACTCCGAACGCCATCCAACACGAGGGCAGCACACGCCGCATCGACATCGGCGCCGACGTCCGAGGGCGAAACATGGGTGCGGTCGCGAGAGACGTAGAGACCCAGCTGAAGCGGGTCAAGTTCCCACTCGAGCACCGTGCGAAGGTGATCGGAGTGTTCGCTGAGCGCCAGAACGCTCAGAGGCGTCTCGCGGGATACGCCATCATCACGATCATCGGGATCTTCCTCATCCTGCTTTCGGTGCTCAAACGGTTCCGCTTGGCTGTCCTCACCTTCATCACCCTCCCGATCGCGCTGGTCGGCGGGCTCATCGGCAACTACATGGCCGGCGGTGTCATCTCGATCGGCTCGCTCGTCGGTTTCTTCACCGTTCTCGGGATCGTGGCCCGCAACGGCATCATGATGATCAGCCACTTCCAGCACCTGGAGGACCAGGAGGGCGTGCCCTTCGGGCCGGGGCTGGTCATACGAGGGGCACGCGAGCGGGTCGCTCCGATCATGATGACGGCGCTGACGACGGGCCTGGCGCTCGTGCCGCTGATCCTTGCCGGCAACATCGCCGGTCAGGAGATCGAGTACCCGATGGGCGTCGTGATTCTGGGCGGCCTCATCTCCTCGACGGTGATCAACCTGTTCGTCGTGCCCTCGCTCTACCTCCGCTGGGGCAAAAGCAAGAGGGAGCGGGCGACCGCTGGGGTCGGTGATGCATTCCAAACGGTGTGATTGACAGCGCCGGATGCTGTCCAACGCGTAAGGGGGAGTCGGAAGTGTCGAAACCACGAACGATCGAATCCAGGTCAAGAAACTGTCCGGTTGCGCGATCGCGCGGGCGGCGAGCCTCGGTCGTCGACGTGAAGCGGCTCCGCACCATCTCGGTGGTGGCTGCATCGCTGTCGCTGATCTTTGCCTTGGCCTGCGGCAGTGGGACGTCGGATCGTCCGACTGCGAGAAGAGCAATGAAAACCACCGCTTCCTCGGCCACCCGAACATCGGCGACGCCGTTCCCCCAGGGCCTCGATCCCAAGAACTTCAGCCATTCGACGAACATCGACAACGGCTGGTGGCCGCTGAAGCCGGGAACGCAATGGACCTGGCAGGGACAAGCGACCGAGGACGGAGAACGAATCGCGCGCCGCGTCGTGTTCACCGTCACGGACCTGACGAAGATGATCGGCGGAGTGCGCACCGTCGTCGGCTACGACCGAGACTTCGACGACGACGAGCTCGGGGAATCGGAGCTCATCTTCTTGGCGCAGGACAACGAGGGCAACGTCTGGCATCTGGGTCAGTACGCCGAGAGCTACGACGAGGGCGGGCAGCTCGGTGGGGCGAGTGCCTGGCTCGCCGGCTTCCTCGAAGGGGCGAAGCCCGGCATCCTCATGAAGGCGGACCCGACGCATGGGTCAGCCACCTACTCCGAAGGCTACGCGCCCGCTCCGTTCTACTGGGCTGACGTGGCGCAGCGGTACAAGGTGGGCGAGAAGACGTGCGTCCGCGGGGACTGTTTCAAGGATGTCCTGGTGATTCGGGAGTTCGAGAAACGCAAACCGGGGCAAGCCCAGCTCAAGTACTACGCCCGCGGTGTCGGCAACATCAAGGTCGGCTATTTGGGTAACGATTCCGAAAAAGAGACCCTGGAATTGGTCAAGAGGGTGCAGCTCAGTCAGGAAGCATTGGCGCGCATGCGCAACGAAGCACTGAAGCTGGAGGCACGGGCCTCTCTGTACGGACAGACGCCACCACCGCAGCGTCGATGACCGCAGCGCTCATGGGTCACCTCACGAGGGTGAGTGCCGCCGTCCACCACGAGGATGTGTCCGGTCACGTAACGGTTGCGGATCAGAGCGACGACGGCTTCGGCGCATCGGCGGGTGTAGCTGATCGATGCAGTGGTGTGGTGGCGCTGATCGCTACGTGCCCCGAGTCCCAGTCGGCCGTCCAGGGAGTGG
>JADGOD010000181.1 GCA_017883125.1 Acidimicrobiales bacterium | reverse complement strand
GGTCGAAGACCTCGGGGGCCGCCATGAAGCACAGGGTGTGGCCCTGGCAGACATCTTCTTGGACATAGACGCGCAAGGTCGTCCCTCTCTCTCGTATCTGATTCGTTGCTCAGGCGGACGCGGCAGCCTCATCGTCGAGGATCTTCTGCCACCGCTCAATGGTCGCCTGCAGGCCGGGACCCTGAGGTGCCCCTGTGGTGAACGTGAAAGGCATCGCCTTGTAGCCATTGATCACACCGATCGACTCATAGCGCTCGAGGCCGTCGTAGTCGATGGCGTAGTCGGGGATCCGAGCCAGCGACTCCTGCATGATCGCCTTGAACTGCATGCGCGCCAGGTTCGAGCCGATGCAGCGGTGGTTCCCCAGGCCGAAGGCGGCGTGGCGGTTCGGGAAGCGGTCGAGCTTGACCGTGTCGGGGTCCTCGAAGTACTTGGGATCCCGGTTCGGAATGGCGAAGGAGATCAGGACCCGATCGTGCTGGGAGAACTCATAGCCCGCGACCTCACAGTCCTGGGTGACGGTCCGGGCATCTCCCTGAGCCGGGGTGAAGTAGCGCAGGAACTCCTCCGTGGCGGTGTCCCAGAGGGATGCGTCGCCGCTTGTGAGCCGGTCGCGCTCCGAGGGGTTCTCGGCCAGCCAGCGCCACGAACTCGACGTCAGCGCCGTCGTGGTGTCGAAGCCGCCGCCGGTCACGAGGAAGAGGGTCAACATGATGGCTGTGTCGTCGAGCGACTCACCGTGGAGCTCCGCCTCGATGAGGGCCTTGAGCATTCCCGGTCGGGGGTTCTCCCGGGCGGCGGCAATCGCCCCCATGAGGTTCATCACCATTTCCATGCTGGCCGCATCGACCCGGGGTCGGTCTGGGCTGTCGGGCGGGGTGTAGACGTTGGCGTGGATCGGGTCGCAGTAGACGTCCCAGTCGGCGAGGGGGATGCCGATCATGGCCAGCGTCAGGACCGCCGGGACAACGTTGACGACCTCCTCGACGAAGTCGCCGGAACCGCGCTCGATGATGTCGTCGAGGCAGGCTTGGGTGAACTCACGGACCAGTGGCTCCCACCTCACGACTGCTGCGGGAGAGAGGAAGGAGTTCAGGATGCGCCGGTACTCGAGTTGGTCAGGTGGATCCATCTCGAGGAACCCCGCCTTGACGAAGGGCGCCGAGTTCGGGATCTGGATCCCCTGGAAGGGGCTCTCGGGATCGTCGATGTCTTTGGCGGCCGAGAAGAGGTCGGGGCGCTTGTAGAAGGCACCCGCCTCGTCGAGGGCGGTCACCAGCCAGTACCCGCCGTAGTTCTCACTCCAGGTCACCGGGCACTTCGTCCGGATCTCCGCGGCGATCTCCATGCCGTGCTCCTGATACTCCTTGGAGTGCTGGTCGAACTCGACCACGATCTTCTCGGCCATCGCTGTGCGCCCCCTTGATCCTTGCTCGGCACCTTTTGTACCGGAACCATTACCGTATACCCATCCGCCCACGAATGACCGTCCTTCGCACCAGCTCGAGATCACGGCTCCCGCAGCTCTCAGACTTCGGACAGACCTGATCGTGAGATGCCGTCAGGGCGATGTCGGATGCCAGGAGGCCTCTGGCGATGGCAGGAATCGAACACAGTCTGAGGCAGGCACGAGGGCCTGCTTCACCTTCATCCGGGACATCCGCTGGTTGGACCCAGCGCAGGCTCTTCTCACCAACCCTGGGGGAGACCCCAGATCGCTCACGGCTCGCCTGTGGCTTATGATCACGAGGCGTCCACCTGACCCCGCGTCAGGGGTGGAATTGAGAGATGGGCGATGCCCTCTCGATCTGGATGCCCGGGGCGAACATGACCCCCGAGGGGGAAGGCCGCCGATCCGGCGCCTCTCCACCCTCACGCCAGTGCATGTGGAGTTGGAAGCGCCCCGGGGCGCAGGAGGAGGGGGTCTTGACGGTGGCATGGGATCTCACGGCAGTGCCGGAGTTCCAGGCGGAGCTCGACTGGATCGATGCGTTCGTCCGAGAGGAGGTCGAGCCGATCGATGCGCTCCTCCCCCCTCGCCACCTGCCGACGAGGATGATGGCGGCCCAAGAGAAGTTCGCAGACGTGCTCGAGCAGCACGTCGCCAATCTGGAGACCACGAAGGGAACATGAGATGAGCGAGAACGACTTCGAGGGGACCATCAACTGGTCCAACCTCCAGGGGTGGGTCGCGAGCCAGGGTGACCTGCCCGGCAGCGGTCCGCTCACCGGGATCACCGAGCTGCTCGGGGGCAGCCAGAACAAGATCTTCATGCTCGAGCGGGGCGACGAGCGGATGGTTCTCCGTCGACCTCCGAAGCACCTCCGCCCGGGGAACAACGAGGTGATGCTGCGCGAGGCGAAGGTGCTCACGGCGCTGTCCGGAACCGACGTGCCCCATGCTGAGCTCTACGGCGTCTGCGACGACACCGACGTGATCGGCGCCAACTTCTTCGTCATGGAGCTGATCGACGGCTTCATGCCGCGCGGCCCGCTGCCCGGCAAGTACGGCACCGACCCGACCTGGCGCAGGAAGATGGCAGAAGAGCTGATCTCGGGCACGGCGAAGCTCGGCCTGATCGACCCCTACGCAGTCGGTCTCGGCGATCTCGGCAAGCCCGAGGGCTGGGCCGAGCGCCAGGTGGCGCGGTGGAAGAGCCAGCTCGACGGCTACTCCGAGATGGAGGGCTACGGCAGCCCGGATCTTCCCGGCTTCGAGCAGGTCGCCGAGTGGCTCGACTCAAACGTGCCGACCAACTACAAGATCGGCCTCAACCACGGTGACTGCCAGTGGGCCAACGTCATGTTCGCCCATGACGAGCCGAGGCTGGCCGCCTTCGTCGACTGGGAGATGTCGACGCTCGGCGACCCGCTCCTCGACCTCGGCTGGATCCTGAGCTCCTGGGTAGACTCGCGGGATCCCGAGGGTCACCTCTCCCAGGTCGAGCCGTGGGGCAGCTTCCCGACCCGGGGAGAGATCGTGGCGCAGTACGTCGAGCTCACCGGTCGCGAACTCGACCTCGTGCCGTGGTTCTTCGTGCTCGCCTGCTACAAGCTTGGCGTCGTCCTGGAGGGCTCCTGGGCGCGTGCGCTCGCCGGCAAGATCCCGATGGAGCTTGGCAAGGGGATTCACGACTACGCGACCTGGCTCTTCGCCAAGGCTCGCCAGCTGGTCAACGACGGCCCCGACTGGTAGCGCGGGGCGCGCATGCAGAGATCGTGGGGTCCAATAAGGGAGGTCCGTCATCGTGGGTTTGGGGATCTGCACGATGACGGCGCCTCCGAACCCTCTGCTGACAAGCAGGCCGCCTGGTGTGATCCCCGCGAGGTCTCGGGCGTGAGAGGGCAACGGCCATGAGCACCATCCCTTCCGAGAAGCAGTGCATCCTCCTCGTCCGCCGACCCGAGGCGATGGTCGAGGAGTCTTGCTTCTCCTCGGTCAGCCGGAAGATCGCTCCGCTCCAGGCCGGTGAGGTGCTCGTCCGCAACATCTACCTCTCCTGCGACCCGTACCTCCGCCTTCGGATGACGGAGGGCTTCGAGCTGGGCGAGCCGATCGTTGCACGAGCCGTCGGCGAGGTCGTCTCCTCGGCTGACCCCCGTTTCTCCGAGGGCGATCTCGTCTGGGGCTTCCTCGGCTGGGAGACCTATACGACCGCACGGGCCGAGAGCCTCTTTCTCGTCGACCCGGAACTCGGACCGGTCACCCATGCCATAAGCGTCAGGGGGATGATCGGGCTCACCGCATGGCTGGGGATGCTCGACATCGGCGCACCCCTTCCCGGCGAGACGGTGGTGGTCTCCTCGGCCGTCGGGGCGGTCGGCTCGGTGGCCGGCCAGCTCGCTCGGCTGGCCGGTGCACGTGTCGTCGGGATCGCCGGGGGCAGCAAGAAGGTGCGCCACGCAATCGACGTCCTCGGCTACGACGACGCCATCGACTACCGAGCAGAGGTGCCTCTCGCCGAGGCCCTCGCGGCGGCGTGTCCCGACGGGATCGACGTCTACTTCGACAACGTCGGCGGCTCGGTGCTCAACGCGGTGATCAGCCAGCTGAACATGAGATCCCGCCTGGCGATGTGCGGGAACGTGTCTCAGTACAACAACGAGGGTGCGGACGAGGGAATCGGCCTCTCCCAGATGCTCGGCCGCCAGGCGACGATGACGTGGTTCGCGATCAACGATCACATGCACAGGCTGCCCGAGTTCGTCACTCGGATGGCACCACTGATCGCGTCGGGACGGATCGTCTACCAGGAGCACGTCACGCAGGGCTTCGACAACGTGCCCGGCGCCTTCTGTGGCCTGTTCCGCGGGGAGAACCTCGGCAAGCGTCTCGTCCAGATCTCCGACATTCCCTGACCCCACGGCGTAGGCCCCAAGGTGGCGCTTCCACGACCATCTGGGGGGACACGAGCGATCACCCTGGCGGCAGGGTCGGTCCCAGCCCTCAACCCGACGTCAGCGCGACCAGAGCCGTGATGGTGTTCCAGTTCCGGATCGTGGCTCCGGCCAGCACCTTGAGCCGCGATGGCATCTTGGCTCGTCCCATCCCTTCGGGAAGGTGGAGGTACACCTCCCGACCATGGACCACAAACAACTCGGGAGCCCAGGCGTCGGGATCCGTGGCGCCGACGACCACCGGATCGGGCGGGTCGTTCAGAAACCCAACGTGGACCTTCGTTGGATCCATCTCGGTGAACGGGTTCGACTCCATGACGTCGAGCATCTCTTCCCCGGATCGGACGATCACGGGTATCTCAAAGCCGAATCGCGCGGCGATCGCTGCCTCCACCTCGGAACGCACATCTCCTCGGCCCCGTTGGATGAAGACGACGTTGCCGCTCTGGATGTACGTTCGGACCCCTTCGAATCCCGCCGCCTCGAGGCACTCCACCAGATCGGCCATGGGGACTCTCCGGTTCCCCCCGACGTTGATGCCTCTGAGAAGGGCAACGGTCTTCGTGGCCATCCCTCCATCTAAACCGATCTGCCCTGCCCCTGGCTCCCTTGGGGCCGGACGGCTGAGAACCGCTAACAGGCGAGGTACGCAGGCTGATCAGCAGGTGCTCGAGTAGCTCACTCGTCTCGGGATTCCGGGGTGAGCGTCGTGTTCGGGTAGCTCGAAGGGCGGAGGAGCCTCGGCTAGGGTTCCTGAGGGCATCACGAGACCGGACGTCTCGAGTTCGAACATGGGGGCGTGCGTCCGCGACCCCGAAGGGGTCATGGTGGAGTTGATCGACACCGAGCATCGCTCGGGACCGAGGTGGTAACCGGTCCGCCCGCAGGGCCGCTCACCGGCATTCGGGTGCTCGAGGTCGGGCACATCCTCGCTGGTCCCTACGCGGGCATGCTCCTGGCCGACCTCGGCGCTGACGTGATCAAGATCGAGCCCATTGGCGGAGATCTCTCGCGTCAGGTGGGATACGACTACGTCGACGAGCACAACGTGTACTTCGCGAGCATCAATCGCAACAAGCGCAGCGTGTACATCGACCTCACGACGGACGAGGGCCAGGCCGAGCTCGGCGCGCTCGCGGTAACAGCCCACGCGCTGGTGGTGAACATGCGGCCGTCGGCGATCAGGAAGCTCGGGCTCGACTACGAATCCCTTCGTCAGTTCAACCCGCGGATCGTGTGCGTCGCGGTCACCGGCTTCGGCCTCGAGGGTCCCGGGGCCGAGTGGCCTGCGTTCGACTACATCATCCAGGCCGGCACCGGCATCGCGGCCATGACCGGTGAGCCCGACGGACCCCCCACGCTTGCCGGCTACTCCGCGGTCGACAACTCATCGGGGATCATGGCGGCGCTCGGACTGGTGGCGAAGGTGCTCGAGGGCAAGGGCGGCCAGATCGAGGTCTCGCTGTTCGACGTCATGCTCTCGCAGCTGAACTACAAGGCCGCTGCCTACCTGAACGCCGGCACCGTTCCCAAGCGCCAGCCGCTCGGGGCGCACAACTTCTACGTGCCCGCACAGATGTTCGAGACCGCCGACGGCTACCTCGCGCTCTTCGTCTCACACGACGAGTTCTGGCGCCGGCTGTGCACGGAGATCGGCCAACCCGACTGGGCGGACGACGCGCGCTACTCGACCATGCACGCGCGCTTCGAGAACCGCGGTGAGCTGCTCGAGGCGCTCGGCACGCGCTTGCGGGAGGCCACCACTGCGGAGTGGATCGAGCGCTTCCGTCCCCTCGGTCTCCCGGTGGGTGCCGTCGTCGACCTCGGCGAAGCCCTGGACAGCGACCTGGTGGCGTCACGCAACATGGTCGTATCCGTCGAGACCGCCAGCGGGCCGTTGCGCGTGGTCGGCAACCCGATCCGCTGCAGTGACGTCGAGCAGGTCTACCGCGCCCCGCCGCGTCTCCATGAGCACACCGAGGAGATCCTCGGCGCGGTCACGACGCCGCCACAGCCGTCATAGGCCGCCCCCATACGACGAGGTTCGGCCACTTCCAAGTTCGACCGCACCCGTGCCCAGCACGATGGAGCGATGCCGCACGCCTGCACCTCTTCGGGCTGCCGCGGCGGCCTGCTCGCTCGCAGAGGAGCTCGGGGCGGCTCGGACTAGGTGTTGCTGCTGGACATGACCCTGCGCACCTCGGCGACAAGTGCCTCGATCGGTGTGCCGGTGGGGAACACCGCGGTCACGCCCATGTCGAGCAGTGGTTGCACGTCGGACTGCGGCACCGTGCCGCCGACGACAACCTTGATGTCGCCCGCGCCGGCATCCCGCAGCGCCTCGAGCGTCTTGCGGGTGAGGCCCATGTGCGCGCCCGAGAGGATGGAGAGGCCGACGAGATCGACGTCCTCCTGGGTGGCGATGGAAGCGATCACCTCGGGCTTCTGACGGATCCCGGTGTAGATGACCTCGAAGCCGGCGTCGCGCAGCGACCGGGCGACGAGCTTCGCTCCACGATCGTGTCCGTCCAGTCCCGGCTTGGCCACCAAGACTCGTACGGGGACGCTCATCAGAACACCGCCGGTTGCTGGTACTCGCCCCACACGTCCTTCAGCTCCTTCGTGATCTCGCCCACCGTGCAGTACTCCTCTACACATTCGATCAGGTGTGGCATGAGGTTGGCGTCGCCCTGAGCCGCGCTGCGCAGCTGCTTCAGCGCCCCGAGCGCCGCCCTGGTGTTGCGGGTGCGGCGCACCTCGGCCAGGCGGTCCAGCTGCACACGACGCGCCGATTCGTCCATTGCGGGCGGCACGAGCCCGGGTGCAGGTTCGTTGCTCTGGTACTTGTTCACGCCGACGATCACGCGCTCACCGCTGTCGATCTTGCGCTGGATCGCAGCCGATTCATCCGCGATCAGCCCCTGCACGTAGCCGTCCTCGATGCAGCGGACCATCCCACCGTGAGCTTCGAGGTCGGCCATGATGCCGATGATCTTCTCCTCCATCTGATCGGTCAGCGACTCGACGAAGTAGGAGCCCCCCAGGGGGTCGACCGTGCGCGCTACCCCGGTCTCGTGGGCGAGGATCTGCTGCGTGCGGAGTGCGAGGGTCGTGCTCTCCTCTGTCGGGAGAGCGAAGGGCTCGTCCCACGCCGCGGTGAACATCGACTGCACCCCGCCGAGCACGGCAGCCATCGCCTGATACGCGACCCGCACGATGTTGTTCTGCGGCTGCTGGGCCTGGAGGGTCCACCCTCCGCAGACGGTGCCCATGCGGAACATCGAGGAGCTCGCTTCCTTCGCGCCGTATCGCTCGCGGACGATCTCTGCCCAGCGGCGTCGTCCGGCGCGGTACTTGGCGATCTCCTCGAAGAAGTCGTTGTGCGTGTAGAAGAAGAACGACACCTGAGGAGCGAACTGGTCGATCGTCATCCGGCCCCGTCCCACGATCTCGTCGCAGTAGGTGACGGCGTCCTGCAGGGTGAACGCCATCTCCTGCGCGGCGTTCGCACCCGCGTCGCGGAAGTGCGCGCCAGCGACCGAGACCGCGTTGTAGCGCGGCACCTCTTCTGCGCAGAACTCGATCGAGTCAGCGATCAGTCGGATCGACGGCGTGGGCGGCCAGATCCAGGTGCCCCGCGCCACATACTCCTTGAGGATGTCGTTCTGGATCGTGCCACGCAGCTTGGCCCGGGGCACACCCTGCTTGGCTCCAACGGCAACGTAGAAGGCAAGCATGATGGCTGCCGTCCCATTGACCGTCCACGAGGTCGAGATCTTGTCCAGCGGGATGTCACGGAACAGGATCTCCGCGTCGGCGAGGGAGTCGAGGGCCACGCCGACTCGACCGACCTCCTCCTCGACTTCGGGGTCATCGGAGTCGTAGCCGATCTGGGTCGGCAGGTCGGCCGCCACGGAGAGCCCGGTGCCGCCCTCCTTGAGCAAGAGCTTGTACCGCTCGTTGGACCACTCGGCGTTCCCGAAGCCCGAGTACTGGCGGAACGTCCAGAGCCTGTCGCGATAGCCACCAGGGTGGTTGCCTCGCGTGAACGGGAACTCGCCAGGCACCCCGATCCGGTCAGAACCCGCCGCATCGCGGTCCTCAGGCCCGTAGCACCGCTCCACCACGATCCCGGACTCGGTCGTCAGCTGACCCTCGTTCTGCATGCAGATATCGTATCTCACAACAACCTGCTGCCACTTTGCCGGGAGGCCGGCGAGGCGCAGGTCTCCGCCTTTGTTGGGTCTAATGTTCTACCCGTGATGACGACCGATAGCGGTGTGCGGCTCGAGAACGATGGGCACGTCGCCGTCCTGACGATCGACCGGCCCGAGGCGCGCAATTCCATCGCCCGGGTGACGATGCGGGAGCTGGCGAGCGCGCTCGACGAGGTGACGGGCACCCCGGCCCGGGTGCTCGTCGTCACCGGCGGCGGCAGCCGTGTGTTCGTGGCCGGAGGGGACCTCAAGGAGCTCTCGTCGATCCGCACCTACGACGAGGCCGCGGACATGGCCACGACGATGCGAACGGTGCTCGACCGGATAGCCACGCTGCCCGTACCAGTGCTCGGAGCGGTCAACGGCGACGCATACGGGGGTGGCGCTGAGGTCATGGTCGCCTGCGACATGCGCATCGCCGCCGACGACGTGCGGTGCGGGTTCAACCAGGTGGCACTCGGGATCATGCCGGCATGGGGAGGCATCGAGCGGCTCACCGCGCTCGTGGGCCGCGGACGGGCGCTCAAGCTGATGACCACGGGCGCGATCCTCGGGGCCGACGCCGCGCTCGAGCAGGGTCTCTTTGACGAGGTCGTTGCCCGCGAGCAGTTCGAGGCCCGCTGGCGAGAGGTCGCAGAGCAGATCGCACGTGCTCCCCGGGATGCGCTCGTCGGCATCAAGGCGGCCCAGCGCGCTGCCTTCCCCACGGCGCGACCCGACCTGGCGGGGCCGGCGATCGATTCGTTCGCCCGCACCTGGATCGCGGACGCCCACTGGGAGATGGCGGCCGAAGCGGACCAGCGACGGCGAGCAGCCCAGAAACGTCCCTGATCCTGCCGAGTGACGCCCGCCGAGGCAGCCACGGCGTGCTCCTCCAAAGAGCCCGAGGGCAGCCCAGGACCCAGATGCAATCGACTGGCGTGAGACCCCGTCCGGCTCGTCCGCTTCCCCCGGAACGCTGAGCCCCAGTGCAACCTGCGCGACAACAGAGGTGCGACGCAACTCGTCGGTGAGGTTCCGGGGAGCCTGTCCTCGCGCTGTCGGTCGGAGCGGCGGGTCATGCCGCTGCCTCGATCAGAGTGCGATAGGTCCGCCGGGTCGGGCGCCGGTCAGCACGCCATCGGTCTGGACGACCTCACCGGCGACGATCGTGTGCCGGTAGCCGCCCGGTGGGCGACGGAGCCGGGTGCCGTCGCCGGGAAGATCCGCAACGATCCCGTCCTGCTCCCAGCTGAGCTCGTCGAGCGCGAACACCACCAGGTCCCCAAAATTTCCCGGGGCGATGACCCCGCGACCGTTGAAGCCGAGCGTCTCTGCCTGCCGGCCGGTCAACTGGTGGACCGCCGCTTCCAGGGTCATGTCGCTGCGCTCGCGGACGTAGCGGGTCAAGAGCAGCGTCGAGTCCCCCGCCGCACAGAACATGTTGACGTGCGCACCCATGTCGCTCGCCCCGATCAGGGTGGCCGGGTGGCAGAGGATATCGGCGACCTCGTCGGCGACGTCGTTGCTGACCCCGCTGGCGACCACCCCGGGGTCGAAATCATTCTCGAGCAGCCAGTCGGCGAGCACGTCCGAGGGGTGCCCTCCGCGCTCAGCCACCAGATCGGCCAGCGTGGAGCCGACCCACCGCTCGTTCTCCGGGCGGGTGACCGAGATCAGGCGCAGGCGCGAGATGTCCCACGTCGGGAGCACCGACAGCTTCGCCGCATCCCACTCGGTCCGCCCGACGGCGCGCCACTCGGGGTCAACGAGCAGGGCCCGCTTCCCCTCGGTGTCGGCCCGGATCACCGGCGCCCAGCTCTCCGGCAAGTCGTTGAACATGACGCTGCGATCCCACCCGATGCGAAGGTCGAACGGTCGCGGCGTGGACTGCGGGTACATCCGCACCCCGGCCGCCTGGATCTCGGTCGCCTGGGCCAGGAACCGATCCGACCGCCCAGGCGCGCGCTTGGTCTGCGCGATGGTGTTCCACGTGCTGATCACACCCCGCGGACCCGTCAACCTGGCCATGCGCTCGATGTCCTCCTCCGCGGTACCCCCCGAGAGGTTCGGCACGAACTCAACGATCGCTCCGTACTTCGCGAGCACGTCGAACAGCGCTTCGAACTCGGCATCGTCGGCGAGGCAGGGGGGGACGAACCGACCGAGGTGGTCCTTGTCAGTGAAGGAGGTCGAGAGCCCGTAGGCTCCCGCACGGATGCTCTCGTCGAGGATCTCGCACATCGCCGCAACCTCGTCAGCGGTCGCCACGCGCTCCCACGCAGGATCCCCCATCACGCACCAGCGCACAAGGGTGTGGCCGACGAGCGAGGCCACATTGACACCGAGACCACCCTCCGCGAGGACGTCGCGGTACTCCGCGAAATTGGTCCACGACCACGGCACGCCCAGCTCGAACGCGGCCGGGGGGATATCTTCGATCAGGCAGAACAGCGCCGCCGCGTCGGCCCGGAAGTCTTCCCGTAACGGGAACAGTGACAGCGAGCAGTTCCCCGCCAGCACGGTCGTAACGCCGTGCTGTGGCGACGGGTCGCAGAACGGGTCCCAGAAGAGCGACGGGTCGACGTGGGTGTGGCAATCAATGAACCCCGGTGCGACCACCGCGCCTGTGGCGTCGATCTCAGGCTCTCCCTCGCTTTGCAGCCCGGGGCCCACTTCCACGATGCGGCCGCCTCGAACCCGGACATCACCGGGTTGCCCCGGTGCGCCCGTACCGTCGATCACGATTCCGCCCCGTACCAGCAGATCACCCACGCTTGCCCCCTTCCCATACCGACTTGATATATCATATCAGAGGGCTCCCTCCTCCCGATGATCGCTCGCTGGCGAGACGGAGCGCTGCTCATAGCAGTACACGTGCCCAGCTCGGGGTCCATCCCCACACGGGCGAGACGGCCGTCGGCTCCGAGGCTCGCCCTCGCGAAGGCTGAGACCTGATTCGCCAAGGCCTCGATGCGCAGGAGCTCGACCCGACGGTCG
>JADGOD010000180.1 GCA_017883125.1 Acidimicrobiales bacterium | reverse complement strand
TCCACCACGAAGGCAGCCATCGAAGAGGGCGGCGTGCCCGGCGGTGGCGTGGCCCTGCTCCGCAGCCAGACGGCGATCCTCGAGCTCGCTGACCAGCTGACCGGCGACGAGGGAACCGGTGCGCGCATCGTGGCCAAGGCCGTCGAGGCTCCGCTCAAGCAGATCGCCGAGAACGCCGGTCTCGAAGGTGGCGTCGTGGTCGACAAGGTCCGCAACATGAAGAAGGCCACCGAGGGCCTCAATGCGGCGACCGGCGAGTACGAGGACCTCATCAAGGCCGGTGTCATCGACGCCGCCAAGGTGACCCGCTCGGCACTGCAGAACGCAGCGTCGATCGCAGCCCTCTTCCTCACCACCGAAGCCGTGATCGTGGACAAGCCCTCCACTGACGGCGGCGGCGGGATGCCAGGCGGGATGGACGACTTCTAAGGTCTCCACCCTCCGTCATCGCACGGATCTGTCGCACTGGGCGGCCCCTTCGGGGGTCGCCCAGTTGCGCGTCCGGGCCCGGAGTGCAGGTTCGAGACAGGCGCGCTGGTCTCCGGATCGCTAGGTTTGGCCATCGGCCCACTCGACGGAGTGGACATCACCGCCTTGAAGGGGGAGCTCGACATGGATGAGCAGGTTCGCCAGCACAAGATCATCTTGGAAGAGTCCGAGATGCCGACCACGTGGTACAACCTCGTGCCCGACCTGCCCAGCCCGCCGCCGCCGGCGCTGCACCCCGGGACCCTGCAGCCCGCGGGCCCGGAGGACTTCGCCCCGCTGTTCCCGATGGACCTCATCCTCCAAGAGGTCTCGATGGACCGCTACATCGAGATCCCCGGCGCCGTCCTGGACATCTACCGCCAGTGGCGCCCGACCCCGCTGTTCCGGGCCCACCGCCTCGAGGCGGCGCTGAAGACCCCGGCGCGGATCTACTACAAGTACGAGGGTGGCTCCCCGGCGGGGAGCCACAAGCCCAACACCGCTGTGCCCCAGGCGTACTACAACGCCAAGTTTTTTAATGATACGGCGACCACCGAGACCGGTGCGGGCCAGTGGGGCACGGCCCTGGCGTTCGCCTGCGCGCTCTTCGGCCTCGAGTGCGAGGTCTGGCAGGTCGGTGCGAGCTACGACCAGAAGCCGTACCGCCGCATGATGATCGAGGTCTTCGGCGCCACCATCCACCGCTCACCGTCCGAGCTGACCGAGTCGGGCCGGGCGATCCTGGCGGCGGATCCCAACAGCCCCGGCTCGCTGGGCATCGCCATCTCCGAGGCCGTTGAGGTCGCCGCCCAGGACCCCGAGATCCGCTACGCCCTCGGCAGCGTGCTGAACCATGTCCTGCTCCACCAGACGATCATCGGCGAGGAGGCGATCCTGCAGCTGAAGAAGGCCGGGGAGAAGGCCCCCGACGTCATCGTGGGCTGCACCGGTGGCGGGTCGAACCTCGCCGGGCTGGCCTTCCCGTTCCTGCGCGAGAAGCTGGCTGGCAACATGTCGCCGATCATCCGTGCCGTCGAGCCGGCGTCGTGCCCGTCGCTGACCCGCGGGGTCTACGCCTACGACTTCGGGGACACCGCCGGGATGACCCCGCTGATGAAGATGCACACGCTCGGGCATGACTTCATCCCCGACCCGATCCACGCCGGTGGCCTGCGCTACCACGGGATGAGCCCGCTGATCAGCCACGTCTACGAGCTCGGGCTCATGGAGGCGATCGCCGTGCCCCAGACCGAGTGCTTCGCCGCCGGCCTCCAGTTCGCCCGCACCGAGGGCATCGTGGCGGCCCCCGAGCCGACCCACGCCCTGGCTGCCACCATCCGTGAGGCCAAGCGGGCGGCGGAGACCGGCGAGGAGATGGTGATCCTGACCGCGCTGTGCGGGCACGGGCACTTCGATCTCGCCGCCTACGACGCCTTCCTGGCGGGCAAGATGGTCGACGAGGACGTCAGCGCCGAGCGCCTCGCCGCCGGCCTCTCGACGATTCCCGAGGTCGTCTGAGCGCTGGGGCCCGGGGGCCCCAGGCACCCGTAACATGGGGGGCATGCCGATGATCGCCCAGACAGAGCCGCTCGTCCCCTCCATCGGGTGGAGCGTGCTGCACCTCTTCGTGAAGGCGAGGGGCGCGGTCGACTGCGACATCGTCCACGACGCCAAGGACGTCCTTGAGAAGGCCGGCGGCCAGGTCGTCACCGCAGCGATCCTCGGCCACAAGGCCGACGCCTGCGTCATGGCCCTGTCCGAGGACCTCTGGGACCTGCGCCGCCTGCAGACCGAGATCGAGCGCTCGGGCCTCGAGGTCACGGAGTCCTACGTGAGCCTCACCGAGCTCTCCGAGTACTCACAGGGCGTCCCCGAGCAGATGCGCGAGGCGCGCCTGCACCCCAAGCTGCCCCCCGAGGGCCTCCGCGCCTTCTGCTTCTACCCGATGTCGAAGCGTCGCGGAGAGATCCACAACTGGTTCTCCCTCCCCTACGACGCCCGCAAGGAGCTGATGATGGCGCACGGCAAGTCCGGTCGTGCGTTCGCCGGCCGGATCCTCCAGGTCATCACTGGCTCGACGGGCCTCGACGACTTCGAGTGGGGCGTCACGCTCTTCGGGGGGACCCCCGACGACATCAAGGAGTGCGTCTACACCATGCGCTTCGACGAGGCGTCCGCCCTCTACGCCGAGTTCGGTCCGTTCTACACCGGGATCGTCGGCACGGTCGACGAGGTGCTCGGCACCCTCTCGCGCTGATGGATCCCTCCGCCGAGCCGCTGGCCGCCCATCTGGCGGAGCTCGGCCCGGTGGTGATCGCCTTCTCCGGCGGCGTCGACTCGACGTACCTCGCCGCGGTGGCCACCGAGGTGCTCGGGCCGGAGAACGCCCTCTGCGTCACGGCGTCGTCGGCGTCGATGTCCGCCGCGGAGGCCCATGAGGCCTCGATGCTCGCCGAGGAGCTCGGTCTCGAGCACCTTGTGGTCGAGACCCACGAGATCGAGGACCCCCGCTACGTCGCCAACGGGGCCGACCGCTGCGCGTGGTGCAAGACCCACCTGATGGACGCGCTCGAGCCCCTGGCGACGACACGCGGCGCCACCGTCCTGCTCGGGGTCAATCTCGACGATCTCGGGGACCACCGACCCGGCCAGGACGTGGCCCGGGAGCGAGGAGCGCGCTTCCCCCTGGTCGACGTGGGGATGACCAAGGAGATGGTGCGCGCCTCATCGGCGATCCTCGGGCTGTCCACGGCGGAGAAGCCGGCGTCTCCGTGCCTCGCCTCGCGCCTTCCCTATGGCACCCCGGTGACCCTCGGTGCCCTGCGCCACGTCGAGAGCGCCGAGGCCGCACTGCGGGCCCTCGGGTTCGACGAGCTCAGGGTCCGCCACCACGGGACCGTGGCGCTCGTCGAGGTGCCCACAGAGCGCCTTGACGACGCCCTGGCTGCTCGGGAGGCGATCGTGGAGGCCTGCCGGCGCTCGGGCTACGCGTTCGCCGCCCTCGACCTCGAGGGGTTGGGGTCGGGTCGGTTGAACCGCGTGCTGGGCTAGCGTTTCTGATCATGGCATCCGAGGTCGGCATCCGAGTCAAGTTGACGTTCCCCGAGGCGCTGGTCCGCCAGCCGGTCCTCGCCCACGTCATCCGGGATTTCAACGTGATCCCGGACATCCGCCGGGCAGAGATCACCAATTCGATCGGGTGGATCATCTGCGAGCTCGACGGCGAGTCCGATCAGATCGACACGGCGATCGAGTGGCTGAAAGCCGAAGGGGTCGGCGTCGACCTGCTGGGCGACCTCCTCGAGAGCTGAGGAGCTACGCCTCGGTCGGCGATGCGCTCACCGCGGGACGAGGTCCGAAGAGAAGATTGAGGAAGTCCTTCGTCTCGATCTCCACCCCGGGGTGGAGATCGATCTGGACCAGGCCCATGGGCAGCGCCATCCACGCCATGGCGCGCGACTTGACGTCGATGTTCTTAGGGAGCCAGCCACGGGCGGTGCAGCCGTTGATCACCTCGACCAGGCGGTTGAAGAGCGCCCGCTGGGGCTCGACGATGGCCGCGGCCACCGTCGGGTCGTGCTGTGCTGCGGCGATGGCATCGATCCGTCGCATCCTGCGGTCCTGGTTCAAGAAGCCGTCTCGGGCTGCAGCCTCGATGTTGGCGATGAACTCATCGGGACCGGCAGCGTCGACGAAGGCGTTCTGGACCATGTCGGCGTCGTCTTCGAGGATCAGCGCGTAGTCCCGGGCGTAGGCCGCGGCGATCAAGGCGTTCTTGCCGTCGAAGTAGTAGTAGAGGAGGGTGGCCGAGACCTCGGCCCGCTTGGCGACGTCCTGGACCCGGACCCGTGCCGGGCCGGACTCGCGCAGGACCTCGAGCGCGGCATCCACGATCTGATCCCGCACCGGGCTCTCTGAAACCTTGATCTCTTCGCTCATCGCCACCACGTCACTCTCGAAAATCCCATTTTACTTGGCCGGCGGGAGTCTCCGTCCGTGGGTCTCTCGAAGACCGTCTGCGGGTGGGCTCAGACCTGCCAGCCGGTCTGAGCGATCCCACGGGGCTCGTAGAAGAGGCAGCCCTCGGGGCAGGAGAAGGGGAGCGGCTCGTTGGCACCGAGCTTGCACCGCTCGGTGAAGGAGCCGGCGCTCGCTTCGCGCTTGACGTAGTGGCGACAGTCTTCGTTCACAGCCATGCCCTCCATTGTGGCCTGTCAACGCTCCACGGTCGGGCACCGTATTGAGTAGCGTTCGAGGTCGTGGAACGCCCCATCCCTGAACGAGTCCTACGCCGGTGGTCTGAGACCCTCGCCGCCATCGCCATGACCGGCCTCGGGTTCACCGAGAGCCAGTACGAGAAGGAACGGTTCGAGGAGGTCTTGAAGGTCGCCTCCGACATCAAGGTCGCTGCCGCCGAGAGCGGGATCGAGATCGAGGACTCGGTCGGCCATGTCGAGGAGTGGATGGGTCGGGTGGGCAAGGGCGTCCCCGGCTACGTGACCCCGAAGGTGGCGGTCGGCGCGGCGGTGGGCAACGACAAGGGAGAGCTGCTCCTCATCCAGCGCTCCGACTCGGGCGTGTGGCTCTACCCGACCGGATGGTGCGACGTCGGCTACTCGGCCGCCGAGGTGGTGGTCAAGGAGGTGGAGGAGGAGACCGGCATCGAGGTCGAGCCGGTCCGCCTGATCGCCGTGCTCGATGGGCTCCGCCTCGGGATGACCCGCTACCCGCTCTACTCACTCCTCTTCTACTGCCGCGCCGTGGGGGGGAGCTTGAACCCGCACCCTCTTGAGGTGACCGACGTCGGGTGGTTCACCGAGGACACGCTGCCTGCACCGATGGTCGGGATCGAGCGTTGGGGTGACCACGTCTTCTCCGCGCTGCGCGGAGAGGTTCGCGACGTCCTCTACGACTCGGTGCGCGCTCCGATCTGGCGAGAGGACGAGGAGGCCACATGAGCGAGGTCACCGTCGAAGAGGCGATCGTCGCCGACCCTGAGCTGCTGAGCGCCATCCGCCGGCTGCTCCCTCAGCTGTCGACGTCGGCACCCGTTCCAGAGGCCTACGACCTCGAGACGATGATCTCGGCACCGGCGACATCGCTGTTCGTGGCTCGTCGTGGTGACGGCAGGATCGTCGGCACCCTCACGTTGGCGGTCTTCCGGATCCCCTCGGGGGTGCGAGCCTGGATCGAAGACGTGATCGTCGATGATCAGGTGCGAGGAGCGGGCATCGGTGCCGCCCTCTGTCACGCCGCCATCGAGCGAGCCCGAAGGGCGGGAGCGCGGACCGTGGACCTCACCTCGAACCCCTCGCGTGAGGCAGCGAACCGGCTGTATCAGCGACTGGGCTTCGAGGAGCGGGCCACCAATGTGTACAGATTCTCTTTGGAGGGCTGAGACTTCCGGCCACTGAACACTTGGGCAGAGGCCCGCTACGGGTGGTTTGGCGGGTGTCCCTGAGGCACATTGTGGATACCTGAGAACAGGACCTCCTTATCATCCAGCGGCAGCCTTATGATTTTGGCGGTGGTCCGGAACATCCTTGGCGTAG
>JADGOD010000179.1 GCA_017883125.1 Acidimicrobiales bacterium | reverse complement strand
GCTCGGTGATCCACTCGTCAGAGGTGTCGAGAGTCTTCGAGAGCTCTTCATTTGTGACGACGCGGTCCGGAAGGCAGACGCCCCAGCCTGTGACTCTGAATCCCGTCATCGATCGCCTTCTGGTTCCGCCGTAGTATCCACGGTGCTCAGCATACGAGGCGCTGTGGTGACCCCTCGGTAACGAGCGATCAGGACGACGGGCGATCGATGACGGCGAGCGTGCACTTCGCATCGCAGATGGCTCGACCGTCCTGATCAACGAGCTCGATCCTCCACACCTGGATCGCTCGGCCGATCCGAATCGGGATAGCGGTGGCGGTCAAGGTCCCCTCGGAGATGGACCGAAGGTGGCTTGCGCTCACCTCGATGCCGACCACGGCCTTGTCGGGCCCCACGTTGAGCGATCCTGCGAAAGATGCCGCTGATTCGGCAATAACGACGGAGACCCCACCGTGGAGTATTCCGTGCGGTTGGTGGACTTTCGGTCCGACGGGCAGGGTGAGAACCACGCGCTCAGGCGTCAGCTCGACCGCCGTGATGCCGAGCTGGTGGTGGACTCCCGTGTTGTCGAACCGGGCGAGACGTGCCTGCATGTCGTCGGTGGCGCTCACGATCCCAAGACTACGTCCCAGCCCCGATTTCGGCACCTCGGTAGGATCAGGGCGATGCCGGTGAACTCCAGTGGATCAATCCTCCCGCGCCGGGCGCGTGACCAGTGAAGGTTCGCATCGGGCTCGGTTCGTCAGGAAGAGACATGGGCTCCGCTGAGCTCGAGCAGCTGTGCGTGTCGATCCTGGAGCATCGATTCGACTCCATCTGGATCCCCGAGGTGCTGACTCAGGGCGGAGTGGACCCTCTGGTGTCTCTGGCGTGGCTGGCTGGTCGACTGCCCCGTCTGAAGATCGGGACGACGTTCCTGCTCCCTGGCCGCAACGTGCTCCGCCTTGCTCGACAGCTCGCCACCTTGGACCACCTCAGCGACGGCCGGTTGCTGCTCACGGCCGTTCCGGGCCTGCCGAGGGGCGGTGAGGCGACGGCGATCGGCGTCGCCCCCGCTGATCGCGGCACGGCGATCGACGAGGGCCTCCCGATCCTCCGCTCTCTGCTGTCAGGTGCCCCGACCGACGTCCCCGGTGCGATCGGCACGACCCACGGCGTGACCTTGGATCCTCTCCCTCTTCAGCAGCCACTTGAGATCTGGCTTGGCGGGACCGCGCCGGGAGCCCTCGATCGCTGCGGCCGACTCGGTGACGGCTGGCTACCGGCCATGATCACCCCCGAGCAGGCGATGGCCGGGCGCATGACCATCGAGAAGGTGGCTGCCGAGCACGATCGCAGGATCGATCCGGAGCACTACGGGGTGAGCGTCGGCTACTCGGCGGGACCGATCCCGACCGAGCTCGCCGACCAGCTGCGCCTGCGGGTCCGCCGGGACGACCTCGATCCGGTCGTGCCGGTCGGGATGGAGAAGGTCCGAGCGCTTCTCGAGCGCTACATCGACGTCGGGTTCTCGAAGTTCGTCCTCCGACCTCTCATGCCGGTCAGGCGATGGGACGACGAGCTGGCAGCGTTGGCCGACGGCGTCGATGGCATTCAGACATGACGAGGGAGGCGGGCTCCTCTGAGGTCCTCTACGACGGAGGCTGTCCGCGCTGCCGGCGAGCCGTGGCGTGGGCGATCCCGCGATCGGGGTCCTCGATGGAGTTCATCGATGCGACCAGGTGCTCCGATGACCAACTCGCGCTCCGGGGCGTTGATCGCTCAACGGTCGCGCGCAGCGTCGTGGTGGTCGACCCAACCCGAGGCGTGGCCACCGAGACGCTGGCCGTTGCGAGAGTCTTCGAGCGGTGCGGCTCTCGTTGGAGGAGGGTCGGAGCACTTCTCGGCACACGGCCCGCCCGGCTCGCGCTCGATCCCGTTTACCGTCTGTTCACACAGCTGAGATCTCGTGATCGGCGAGACGCTGACGGGTCAGCCGGTGCCCGGTCGACCCGGTAGTCTCGGGGGCCAGAGCCCGGATCCCGAAGACTTAGGGGAGCAGATCGCGTGACCCTCGAAATGATCAATCTCTCGGAGATCATCCACCGCCCCCTCGTCGATGACGCCAACGACCGGATCGGCCGGATCGAAGACCTCGTCGTCCGCCTCGGTGACAGCCCGCACCCCCCGGTCGTCGGGCTCGTGGTCCGCATCGGCGGGAGAGACCTCTTCGTCCCGGCTCGCAAGGTCGTCTCCTTCTCCACCCACCCCGTCCACTTCGCAGGCCGACGTGTCGATCTCCGGCGCTTCGAGCGCCGCGAAGGAGAGATCCTCCTCGCCAAGGATCTCCTGGCGAGGCACCTCATCAACTTCGTGGGCGGCCGACTCATCCGAGCCAACGACATCGTTCTCGCGCAGCTGGACGGCCTCTGCGAGGTCATAGGGGTCGACCCGGGTCGACGTCCCCTCCTTCGATCGCTCTTCCGCGGTCGAGTGGGCGCGGGGATCTCTCGGTCGGGGGTTGTCGACTTCGCGTCGATCGAGCCGTTCGTGGCTCACGTGCCTTCGGCCAAGCTCCGAATCCCCTATCGCAAGCTCTCTAAGCTCCATCCCGCGCAGATCGCCGACCTCGTGGAGGCCGCAAGCCACGAAGAGGGCGAGGAGATCATCGAGGCCGTCGGAGAGGACCTCGAGCTCGAAGCGGATGTCTTCGAAGAGCTCGACACCGGTCACCAAATCGAGTTCCTGAGATCCCGCACCGACGAAGAGGCAGCTCGGCTCTTGGAGCGGATGGCGCCAGACGACGCCGCCGACCTGATCACCGAGGTCGACCAAGAGCGCCGGGTTGGGATGCTCGACCTGCTCCCTGAGCCCCAGCAGAGCAAGGTGCGGAACCTGCTCAGCTACAACCCTGAGACCGCCGGCGGCATCATGAGCCCCGACTACGTGGCCGTGCCAGATTCCGCGACAGTTGCTGACGCCCTCGACGCGGTAAGGACCTCGTCTGCGCCTGCCGAGACGCTCAACGTGGTCTACGTCGTCGGGACCAACGGCACGCTGGAGGGTTCGGCTCCGATCGCCTCCCTGGTGAGGTCGGACCCGGGGATGGCCGTCCAAGAGGTGGCTCGCTCACAGCCAGCACATGTCCACCCGACGTGGGATCTGCACCGAACAGCTCGGCAGATGTCCGACTTCAACCTGACGGTTGCCCCTGTCGTCGACGCGGAGCACGGTCACCTGCTCGGAGTGGTCACCATCGACGACCTGATCGAGCTCCTCCTCCCCCAAGGCTGGCGTCGTGAGTTCGGCATGGCGACGGTGGAGGAGTGAAGACCATGGAGCCTGCATGGCAGACATCGGATGGGGCCGAACTCTGAAACCCCCAAGTACCAGCCGTCGGGTACCGAGACCCGGCAACAGGCGATTCGCCGGGTCAGGGAGGCTTCCACGTAGAAGCTGACCTCCTTCCGGCGATTCGCGTCATGCAACAACGCAATGAGCGAAGAGGACCGGAGAGGAGGTGAGCAGTGTCAGCATCTGAAACGACGCACGGAAGCGAATCGATCACCGGTGCCTTCGGAACGATCCATCACGGAGACACCTCCTCGCGACGCGGCCTGCGCTCCCGCCTGCTCACCCTGCTCGCCATCCTTGGTCCAGGGATCATCGTCATGGTCGGTGACAACGATGCAGGAGGGGTCTCGACCTACGCGCAGGCGGGACAGGACTTCGGGTACTCGCTGCTCTGGACCCTTCCGCTCCTGATCCCGGTGCTGATCGTGAACCAGGAGATGGTGGTTCGTCTCGGAGCGGTCACCGGAGTCGGACACGGCCGCCTCATCCGTGAGCGCTACGGCCGGTTCTGGGGAGGGGTGGCTGTCGGCGACCTCTTCGTCCTGAACTTCCTGACCATTGCCACCGAGTTCATCGGAGTGAGCCTGGCTCTGTCGTACTTCAACGTCAGTCCCTACATCTCGGTGCCGATCGCCGGGGTCGTCCTGATCGCGATGACCACCTCGGGGAGCTTCCGGAGGTGGGAGCGATTCATGTTCCTCTTCATCTTCGCCAACCTGCTGGTCATCCCGTTGGCGATCCTCTCGCACCCGAAGGCCGGTCAGGTTGCGAACCACCTTGTCCTTCCCGGGGTCCGCGGGGGGGTGACCTCAAACGCGGTGCTGCTGATCATCGCCATCGTCGGTACCACGGTCGCCCCGTGGCAGCTGTTCTTCCAGCAGTCGAACATCATCGACAAGAAGATCACTCCGAGATGGATCAACTACGAGCGCGTCGACACGGTGATCGGCTCGTTCATCACCGTGGTCACCGCAACGATCTTGGTCTCCGTGGTGGCAGCGGCCTTCATGGGGACGAAGCTCTTCGTTCACTACACCGACGCCCTCGGTGTCGCCCACGGGCTCAAGGTGCACGTCGGCCCGTGGGCAGGAGCGTTCTTCGCCATCATCCTCCTGAACGCCTCGATCATCGGCGCCGCTGCCGTCACCCTTGCGACGACGTATGCCTTCGGTGACGTGGCGCGCACCCACCTCTCGCTCGATAAGGGATGGCGCGACGCCATGGGCTTCTACGGGGGGTTCACCGCGCTCGTGGTGATGGCTGCCGGTCTCGTCCTCATCCCCGGGGCCCCCCTCGGCCTCATCACCACCGCGGTCCAGGCCCTGGCCGGTCTCCTGCTCCCCCTGGCGACGGTGTTCCTCCTCCTCCTCTGCAACGATCGAGAGGTCTTGGGCCCGTGGGTCAACCGGCCATGGCTCAACGCGGTTGCCACGGTGATCGTGGCGGTGCTCGTCGTGCTGTCGTTGATCCTGATGGTCACCACGGTCTTCCCCCACATCGACGTGGTCGCCCTCACGGAGTGGCTGGCCGCCGGTCTGGCGGTGATCCTCCTCGGAGCGGGGGTGATCTGGCTCGTGCGGCGTCGGCCGCCGCCTCCGATCGTCGACCGGGGGGTCCGCTCCGATTGGCGGATGCCGCCGTTGAACCTGCTGAACCGTCCCGAGCTGGTCGGGTGGCGGCGGGTGACACTCGTCGGGCTGGCCGGCTACCTGGTGCTCTCCGTCATCCTGCTGGTGGTCAAGGCGTTCCAGATCGGCTGATCGGCCGTGCCGGAGGAGGATGTGACGGTGAGCGTTGCCCGGGACACGCTGGTATGCGTCCATGCGCATCCCGATGACGAGGCGCTGTTCACCGGGGGAACCCAGGCACGCTTCGGTGCCGAGGGGATCCGCCAGGTCTTGGTGACCTGCACCGATGGGTCCCTTGGCTTCGACCCGAAGGGCCTCACCCCGCTCGACCCGCTTCACGACTCGGCTGCCACCGCCTCGACGAGATCGTTCGAGCTCAGAGCATCAGCTGCCGTCCTTGGACTCGACCGCGTGGTGGAGCTCGGCTATCGAGACTCTGGGATGTCCGGTTGGCCGACGAATGGCGCGCCCGACGCCTTCATCAACCAACCGGTCGAGGAGGTTGCCGAGCGGATCCTCGAGGT
>JADGOD010000178.1 GCA_017883125.1 Acidimicrobiales bacterium | reverse complement strand
TTCGCCGTACTGCAGCTCAAGGAGATGCCGACGTCGTTCCGATGCGCTCCGACCCAACCTCAGGACGCCCAGCTCGTGAACAGTCGCTTCTCCGGGCAGCCTGGCGTGCGAAACGTCAGCGCTCCGTATCAGCAGATCCACACCATGCAGAAGGCCGTCACCGTGCTCCAGTGGATCTTCCTCACCATTGCGGTGGTGCTGCTGCTCTCGGCGGCCGTGCTGATCCTCAACACCATCCGGCTCGCGATCTTCGCCCGGCGCAGAGAGGTCTCGGTGATGAAGCTGGTCGGGGCCACAAACTGGTTCATCCGGATCCCGTTCATGTCCGAAGGCCTCGTGCAGGGGCTGCTCGGCTCCCTGGTCGCTGCCGGTCTCATCTTCGGGCTCCAACAGACGCTGGTTGCCCTGGGGAACCCGAGTGACCCGAACTCCCTCCTCACCCAGATGCATCTGACCGTATGGGACGCCTTCTGGACCGACCTGGTCCTCATCGGGGTCGGGGTCGGCATCGGCGTGCTCGGGTCCCTGACCGCCATCCGCCGATTCCTCGACGTCTAGGACGACACTCCCTCGACGACCGGAGACCGTTGCGAACCAGAGACAGCGCCATCGAAGGAGCGCTGCCCTGAAGCCAAGGAGCGCCGATGTCCAACGTGTCAGTCCTGTCGGGGAACCTCACCCGGGATCCCGAGATCCGCTATCTGAAGGATGGAACCGCCACCTGCACCTTCGGCCTCGCCGTGGACCGGCGCTGGCAGGACCGTGAGACCGGTGCCTGGGCGGAAGCCACGTCGTTCTTCGACGTGGCCTGCTGGAGGGAGTTGGCTGAGCACGTCGCCCTCTCCCTGGTCAAGGGGGCTCGGGTCGTGGTGACCGGACGGCTCGAGCAGCGCAGCTGGACCGGTGAGGACGGTCGGGTCCGCACCCGGGTCGAGCTTGTGGCTGACGACGTCGGCTGCTCGCTCAGGTTCCAGACCGCCGAGATCTCCGAGAGCTCAGCGGAGGCCGAGCCCGCCTTCTAGGACTCCTCGCCCGGATCGAAGTCGAGGGACGCCGAGTTCACGCAGTATCGAAGTCCCGTGTCCGTCGGGCCGTCGTTGAAGAGGTGGCCGAGGTGACCACCGCACGTCCCGCAGAGGATCTCTGTGCGGACCATGCCGTGGCTCGGATCGGTCTTCTCGACGATCGGCCCGACGGCAGAGTCGAAGCTCGGCCAGCCGGAGCCCGAGTCGAACTTGGCCCCGGTCTCGAAGAGCACGGTGTCGCAGCCCGCGCACCGGTACGCTCCGGCCTCGTCGAGGTGGAGGAGCGACCCGCTGAACGGTGCCTCGGTAGCGGCTTGGCGCAGGGCGGCGTACTGCTCGGCGTCCAGACGCTCGCGCCACTCCTCGTCGCTGAGTTGAACCTCATAGTCGCTCATGGACGGTCCATCCTTTCCGCCGGTGCGGTCCCGATCTCCGGGCCGCTGCGTGCTCCTCACGGAAACCTACCGGTTCGGGCGGTCCCCGATTCCCCGAGGACCCATCGGGGCTGCCGATTCCAGCCGACCGGGGGATCGGTCCTCAACCCGTCGGGCGCCATCTGCGGTACAGTCGCTCTCCGTGCGAGGCATTCTTCTGGCCGGTGGTACCGGATCGAGGTTGAACCGGTTGACCCGGATCACCAACAAACACCTTCTGCCCATCTACGACCGCTCTATGGTCGAGTGGGCCGTCGAGGCGATGGTGACCGCGGGGATCGAAGAGCTCTTGGTGGTGGCCGGTGGCGAGCACATCGGTGACTTCCTGCGGATCCTCGGCGATGGCCACTCCTACGGCCTGGAGAGCGTCACGTACTCGGTGCAGGAGAACGCAGGCGGCATCGCCGAGGCGCTCGGCCTCGGGGAGCGGTTCGCCAAGGGTGGACCAGTGGTCGTGATGCTGGCCGACAACATCTTCGAGAAGACGTTCCGCCCCACGATCGACGCCTTCAAGGCGAACCCCGTCGGCTGTCGGCTCGTGCTCTCCGAGATGGAGGACCCCGCCCACCTCTCTCACCTCGGCGTCCCGGAGTTCGATGAGGACGGCCGGATCGCCTCGATCATCGAGAAGCCTGAGATCCCGCCCAGCCACTTCGCCGTGACCGGCGTCTACTGCTACGGCGGCGACGTGTTCGACGTGGTCAAGACCCTGAAGCCTTCGGGGCGCGGCGAGCTTGAGGTGACTGACCTCAACAACCACTACGTCGCTGCGGGCGCCGTGTCCTTCGACGTGCAGCCAGGCTTCTGGGGTGACGCCGGCGAGTCGATCGAGGCCTACCAGGAGGTCGGGGAGTTCGTGGCTCGCAACGGGGCCAACAAGCTCTAGCGAGCCTGGCCCTGCCGCTCAGGACAGGGGAGCGGTCGAGCTGTCCTGTCCGCCGCTGGCCTGCGGCGTCGCCGACTCAGGCGGCTCGGGCTCACCGGCCACCACACGGCGGACGCTGCTGGCGATCCCCACAGCATCGAGACCCAGCTCGGAGAGGATCTCCTCGGGTCCCCCATGGGCCAGGAACCGGCGAGGGGTCCCCAGGACGCGGACCCTCGGCATCGGGAGCCGGCGCTCGTCGGCCATCGAGCTGAGGGCATCGACCAGGAACGCGCCGGCGCCACCGCTGCGTATCCCGTCTTCGACGGTCACGACGATCTGGTGAGAGAGGGCGTGAGCCAGCATCTCGGGATCAGGTGGGCTGACCACGCGGGTGTCGATCACGGTCACGTCGAGGCCCTCTGCGTCGAGCAGGGACGCAGCCTCGTTGCACCGGGTCACCATCTTCCCCACTCCGAGCAGGCAGATCCCGCTGCCCTGACGGATGACACGGGCCTTCAAGCCCTCACCGACGGCACCGTCGAGCGGAACGGGCGGGGTCTTCGGGAATCGGATCGCCGCCGGTCCCTCGAGACCGAGCGCTGTCGCCACCATGACGCCGACCTCGTCGGCCGACGAGGGGGCGAAGACGGTCATGTTCGGGATCTTGAGGCAGAGCGCCATGTCGAGCACGCCGTGGTGGCTCGCTCCATCGTCGCCGGTGATCCCGGCCCGGTCGAGGACGAGGGTGACGGGGATCTTGTGGAGGCCGACGTCGTAGTAGGCTTGGTCGTAGGCCCGGGTGAAGAAGGTCGAGTAGACGGCGACGACGGGTCGGAGCCCTCCCATGGCCATGCCGGCGGCGGCCGTCATCTCGTGCTGCTCGGCGATGCCGACGTCGATGAACCGCTCCTTGAAGCGCGCCTCGAAGGGGAGCAGTCCAGTGGGGCCGGCCATGGCGGCGGTCAACGCCACGATCCGCTCGTCGTGCTCCGCGGCGTCCATGAGGGCCTTGGTGAACGAGTCGGTGTAGGAGGAGGGCTTC
>JADGOD010000177.1 GCA_017883125.1 Acidimicrobiales bacterium | reverse complement strand
TGCAGTCGGTGCGCGCTGAGTGTGCACGGTCCGGTTGACGACATCTGGACTCTTCTGTGATCGACGGGTGGGGGAACACCGTGACGATTCGAGTTGTGCAATGGACGACGGGTCTGATCGCCAAGTCAGCGGTGCGCGCCGTGCTGGCGCAACCGGACCTCGAGCTGGTTGGGTGCTATGCCTACAGCGCCGAGAAGGTGGGCAAGGACGTCGGCGAGCTCTGCGGCGTTCCGCCGGTCGGCGTCACCGCGACCGATGACATCGACGAGCTCATCGCGCTCGAGCCGGACGTCGTGCTCTACATGCCCCAGCTGCCCGATGTCGACCACATGATCCGCCTCCTCGAGGCCGGCATCAACCTCATCTCGACCTCGTATTTCATCACCGGCCACTCCTTCGGTGAGGACAACGTGGCGCGGCTGCGCGAGGCGGCCGAGCGCGGTGGGGTCTCGCTCTATGGATCCGGCATCAATCCGGGCCTGGCGAGCGTGGTCGCGCTCACCGCTGCCGCCGCATGCCGGGAGATCGAGCGCATCTCAGTCTTCGAGGCGGTCGACTGCACCTCGTACGAGTCCGCAGAGGCCTGGCAGGCGCTCGGCTTCGGGTCGCCGCCTGACACACCGGGTATCGCCGAGATCTCCAAGCAAGCCATGCTCGTGTTCCAAGAGACCATCGAGATGATGGCGACCGCGCTCCACGCCGAGCTTGACGAGGTGCGGTTCACGCCGCAGTTCGGTGTGGCGACCAAGGACCTGGACCTCGGCTACATGAAGATCGCCGAGGGGAACGTCTGTGGCATCAACGGCAGGTGGCAGGGCATCGTGGGCGGCAAACCACTGCTCGAGATGGGCCTGCTCTGGCGCCTCGGCGATGCCATGGAGCCTGACTGGCCCATCGAGCACGGCTACGTGATGGAGATCCGTGGCGTGCCGAACATTCGGGTGCGCTACGAACTCGAGTTCGGAGGTGACCCCGAAGAGTACGTCGCCGCCCCCACCGCCAACCCCGCCGTGAACGCGATCCCGGCCGTCGTCGCCGCCCGTCCTGGACTGGTCACCGCGATCGAGCTCCCGCTCATCACGGCAACGTCAATCAATGTGAGTGTGTGAGCGAAGCCGGCCGCATCCAGAACATCCGGGTCCATCGTTCGCTCCTGCTCAACGACAGATGGTGTCCAGTACAGAGAATGGGGAGACCAGTTGCCGCTAAGCACTGATACAGATGGCACCTTCGACGGAGCACAGCAGTTTGCCGGCGACCGTGCACCCGCCATCTTGGTCGTGATGGGGAAGTTCGGGGGGCCTTCCGGCTACCACGAACAGTCAGCGAACGATGCCAGGCGGCGCATCGTGTCCTTCTTCGATCGCCACCTCAGCACGGGCGACTGACTCCAGGGCGACGCACCGTCGGTATCCGCCCGACAATGCCGGATACCGGGTGCCTGCCTTGCCCTCCGAGACCGTCCGCGAGGATTCGTTAGGGGACGAATCTCGCCGCGTTTGAACGGTGAATAATCCTCACCGTCCAGTCTTCAGAGTCTCTGGGACTCCAAGAAATCCTAAGAGTGATTCAGAGGGGGACACAGAATCCAGATCTTGGTCAACGCCGCCGATCAGCTCTTCCCGAGAGCGTCCCTGGATACTCACGAGGGTAGATCCGACCTGAGTGGACTCCTGCCGTCTCCCTGATGGTTCCGGAAGAGGGGGGCTCCCGCCCGCCAATCATTCGCAACGATCATAATCCAGTCCATCGTGGCGTGCTGCATGAGCATCTCGTGCTGCTCGTTGAGACCGCCGAAGGTCCAGCCGTCATTGAAGAGATCGTCGATGAGGTGTTGCCGTGTGTTCATCTATGCACCCTACGAGCACTTAGTGACAGCCCCCGGAATGCGTAACCTGCGATTGATGCGGGACGCCGATCCTCCCGAAACCCGCCTCGTCCTTGCGCTCCTGCAGATGCGATTCGGAGGTGGTGCCAGAACCCGCGTGATGGGGCGACGCCTCTAGGGGACGAGTCGCTTAAGCGCGACGCTTCCTCGGCTTGCCTTGATGTTGGTAATGACGATGTGGTCTGCACTGACATTCGTGGAGTCGGATTACTGGACTTTGATGCCGCTGTCCCGATAAGGAGGACTGAACCGGCCTGGGTTTCCCGGAGGCTCTGGCAAGGAGGGAATGATCTGGGTTAGACGACACTCAGCCGCCTACCGGAATCGACCAGTTACTAGTTGTGCCGCACTGGAATTCTCCGTCCCCGATCTAGATGCAGTTTGACGCGAGCTAGACGGAACTCCGCAGTAATCGGGATTCATGCCACCGGCAGTGAATCTCGTGGGCTCAATTCTGAGGGGGTCTCCGAGAGCGATTCGGAGGGCGAGTCCGAATCGGCATGCCATCAAGACCATGCCACCGTGCGAAGGGCACGGAGATCCACATGATCCTGGACAACTACGCCACTCACAAGCACCCCGAGGTGAACGCCTGGCTGGAGAAGCACAAGCGATTCCACCTGCACTTCACCCCGACCGCCTCGTCATGGCTCAACCTGGTGGAGCAATGGTTCCGGGACATCACCACGAAGCGCATCCGCCGCGGCAGCTTCGGAAGTGTCGACGAACTCGCCGTCGCCATCGAGGACTACATCACCCACAACAACGATCACCCGAACCCCTTCATGTGGACCAAGACCGCCGGCCAGATCATCACGAAGGTCCGCCGCGGCCGGGTGGCCCTCGAGACGGTTGCGCAATCGCGCGCTATTTGAGTGTCACACCACTAGAGCCTCGCGAACTCAGTGATGTCGTCGTCGAAGCACTCGCAGATGCGCGCCGAGAGCGTCGGACGGGTCCGCTCGATGGCTCGTAGGATGACCTCGGTGGTGGCCACCTCTGGGCGATCGTCGAGGACCGCTCCTTCGAAGACCGCCTGAGCCGTGCGCCTCGCAGCGAACTCGATGTCCGCAGGAGTGAACATATCAGATGCGGCGACGACGGCATCGAGGTCGACAGCGTCGTGGGGCATGGTCGCCAGGTAGCGCTCCCAGATCGCGGCCCGCGCCTCTGCGTCAGGCGGTCCTACCGGCAGGACGTAGTCGAAGCGTCCGTGTCGGAGGAAGGCCGAGTCGAGATCCCTGATCGAGTTGGTCGCGCAGACGAGAAGTCGCCCCTCCTGTTCCCGGAACCGCGGGATGAGCTTGAGCATCTCGTTGGTGACGCCGGTGGCTGCCGACTGCGCGCCACCGGCCCGCATCGAGGCGATCTCCTCGACCTCGTCGATGAAGACCACGACGTTGTCGAGCTCGGCGATCAGCTCGAAGGACTCTCGGAGCGCGGTGGCGAGGCCTCCTGGCGTGCTGGCGCCGAGGCGCGACGGGAACAGTTCGACGAAAGGCCAGCCGAGCCGGGACGCGATGCCCTTGGCGAAGGAGGTTTTGCCCGTCCCCGGAGGGCCGAAGAGCACGATGCCGGCGGGCGGCACGACGCCGAGGCGATCGGCAACCTCAGTGTTAGCCAGCGGCAGGATGACCCGGCGCTCGATCAACTCCTTCTCGGCCTTCATGCCGCCCAGCGACTCCCAGAGCCCCGGGCGGAGCATCCGCCCGCCGAGCTGGCTCAGGACCCCGAGGTCGGAGTGGCCCGCTCCACTGACCTTCTCGTAGAGGCGCATCCCCGTCCGCACCTCGAAGCCCCTGTGCTCGAGCGCGATCGCGCCGACCTCGGCATCAGAGGAGAGCAGGCACGAGATCCTGTGCACGCCACGGTCATCCAGTCTCCGCTCGAGCGCCTCGAGTAGAGCGCTGCCCACGCCCTTGTTCCGCCAGTCCGCCGCCAAGCTGATGCGCATGACCCAGGCATGGTCTCTGTCGATCATCGACACGATGGACCCGACGATCTGGTCGCCCACCACGGCCACGACGGCCGGCTGGCTGTCGCGAGCTGCGCTGATCAGCTCCAAGAGCCCGAAGGCAGCGGCAGCGCCCGCAGTCGAAGGGTCGTCCCAGAGACGGATCACCGATTCGAGGTCGTCCTCGTGGAGATCTCTAGTTCGCCACAACGCCACGACGACCCCCCTGACGCGCCACCTCCACTACGACCCCGCTGTTCGGGTCGTTTGGTAAACCAAGTATCCCACAGCCGATGTCTGATTGCTTTGGCAGCAGCCTGAGCAGCGACGCATCAGCTAGTTATCGATCACCGGTGGGTCTTGACCATCGGCAACCGAACCTTCAGCGAAAAGATGTGCGAGATCGCCGCTCGCCAGAATCCACGCGTCCATCGTGAGCGGTGCCTTCGCCATGGTGCACCAACGTGGATGCTGACGACTTGTGCAGCCGGTGACGGCGCGAAACCCCCTCGGCGGCGCTGGCGTTGACGGTCTGTCATTGTGGCCATCATCGCTCGACAACGTGGACATCTCTCCAGATCACCACGATGCCGTCAGAGGCCCCTCGAAGACCCTGAGAGGCCCGATGGAATCGATCATGTGCGGAAAGATCCTGGATTCGGCAATTCGAAACTGAGGCTCTCGCTCTTGAGGCTTGCCTTTCCTGAGGACCAGCCTACGAAGACACCGATCTCGTCTTCACGTGGGAGAACGATCGACCGATCCGCCCAGACGTCATCTCTCGCTCCTTCAAACGGTCAGTTAAGAAGTTGGCTCTGACGCCCATCACGGTTCACGATCTCCGTCACAGTTGCGCGAGCGCTGCCGTGGAAGCCGGAGTCTCGATGAAGGTGGTCAGCGTACGGTTCGGCCACTCATCCATCTCCACAACCGCCGACATCTACAACCCTGTCAGACCTGAAGTAGATCAGACAGCGGCTGACACGGTCGCTGAATTGATCCTCAACGCGGGTTGATTGCCAGGAGCGAGTCGCCAAGCGTAGGGGGTTGGGTTGCATTTCGGTTGCACTGCAAGACAAGAGGGTCGGTCCCTCTTTCGAGACACCGACCCTCACCTGCACTTCCTTGGTCGGGCTGCCGGGATTTGAACCCGGGACCTCTTGACCCCCAGTCAAGCGCGCTAACCAAGCTGCGCCACAGCCCGTACTTAAACTCCCAGGTCAGAGGCCCTAAATGACTCCTCTGACCCTTCCCGCTGCTGAATCAGTAGCCACCGCAGTAGCCACGCTGATTCGACTTTGGGACGGTACGGCATGTTAGCCGACCACCGCGACTCATCTGAATGCGAAGACTCGCACGCTCTACCGCCTGGAGCGGCAGCGGGGGAGTGCGCTCCCGAGGTTGATGACTCACCACCGAGCCCATCCCGGCTAGTTGAGTCCGAACGCGAACAATCGCCGCCATCCAACGCCGAGGTTGAGGACCTCCTTGTTACCTATATCTCTTTCGCTCTTCCCTCTTCTCCTGATGACGACGAGTGGAGTTGACCCGCCCTCACGCGCACCCGATAGTGGACTTCGGTCCACAGGAAGGGGTGCCCAATGGGTCGCCGCTCGCAGTATCCGGAAGAGTTCCGGCGTGAGGCTGTCCGTCTCGTCCTGACGACGGACAAATCGATGGCCGAGGTCGGAAGAGATCTCGGCATCAACTACAAGACACTCGGCAACTGGGTTCGAGTCGAAGAGGCTCGCCAAGCCCGGGACGGTGAGCCAGGAGCGCTCAGCGAGAACGAGCGTCTCGAGCTCAAGCGGCTCCGCAAGGAGAACTCTGAGCTCAGAGTCGAGCGAGAGATCCTCCGCAAAGCAGCCGCCTATTTTGCCAAGGAGACGATCCGGTGACCCGCTTCCGGTTCGTCTCTGATCATGCTGCTGACTACGGCGTCACGCGGCTGTGTCGGACCCTCCACGTCTCTCGTTCGGGCTACTACGCGTGGAAGGGCCGACCTCTGTCGGCCCACGCGAAACGAGACCAACAGCTCAGCGAGCTGATCGGTGACATCCACCGCAACTCGCGCACCACCTACGGCGCTCCTCGCGTCCACGCCGAGCTCAAGAGGCTCGACGAACCGTGTGCCAAGAAGCGGGTCGCCCGGCTCATGGCTGCCAGGGGCCTCGTCGGAGCGCACTCTCGTCGTCGCTGGCGACGGGGTCGCCCGGACGTCGCCCCTGCTCCTGACCTGCTCAACCGAGACTTCGGACCCAAGAAGGCTGACCAGATCTGGGCCGCCGACGTGACCCAGTTCCGCACCCAAGAGGGCTGGCTCTACTTCGCCGGCGTGGTCGACCTCTTCAGCCGACGAGTGGTGGGGTGGGCGATGTCGAGCTCACCGGACGCCGACCTCGTCATCGATGCGCTGATGATGGCCTTCGAGCGACGCAGACCCGACGAGAAGATCGTGCATCACTCGGATCGTGGAGCGATCTATACGTCTCTCGCTTTCGGGAACCGAGCCGCTCAGCTCGGCGTCACGAGATCCTTCGGATCAACAGGCGACTGCTATGACAATGCCGCCGTCGAGGCCGTCTGGGCCACGCTCAAGCGGGACCTCGCCTGGATCCACGGAAGGAAGACCTGGCCGAGGAGGGACCTGCTGCGCTCGGCGCTCTTCGACTACGTCGAGGGCTTCTACAACCCGCAGAGGACCCAGAAGCGCCTCGGCTACCTCTCACCCGCCGATTTCGAGAAGACTCAGGTCGCTTAGAAAAACGTGCGCGTCGGAACGGGTCAACTCCAGATCAGGCAAGTTTAGGGATGGATTTGGCGCATATCCAACGCCGAACACCCGGGGGACGACGATGCTGATTGAGGACGGACGTGGGGAGAGTTCAGTACCGTCCCTGACCGCCCGGCCTGTGCATTGCCAATCGATCCCGAGTGCAGCCTTTTCGGATGACCTGCAGGATCCAGCGGGGAAACCTCTGACGAGGTATTGGCCCATTCAGACTCGAATTCATGATTGCCCGGATCAGCTCGGACAGTTTGCTTGACCGATCAAGGCCGCGCCGCAGTCTCTTACGACTATCATCCTCAACTGTGGCTGACGAGCCGACCAATCGGGAAATCCAGTCCTTCAGAGCGGACTCGCTCGTGAGATGGATCATCATCGGCGTTGAGTACGC
>JADGOD010000024.1 GCA_017883125.1 Acidimicrobiales bacterium | reverse complement strand
CGACTCGGGTCGCCGGACGTAGACCTGGACGACGGTGGCGCCGCGCCGGCTCCCGACGTTGCTCACCTCGAGGGAGAGGTCGACTCCGCTTCCTCGGGGAGCGACGGAGAGGTCGCAGTAGTCGAAGCTGGTGTAGGAGAGGCCGTGGCCGAAGGGGAAGAGGGGCTCGGGTCCACCGCTGTCGTAGTGGCGGTAGCCGACCAAGATCGACTCCTCGTAGCGGGTGACGCCGTTCTCTCCGGGGAAGGTCGGATACGCAGGGGTGTCCTCGATCCGCTTGGGAAAGGTGGTCGGCAGGCGGCCCGAGGCGTCGACCACGCCCAGGAGGACGTCGGAGATCGCAGCGCCACCCTCTTGTCCCGGATACCAGACCTGGAGGATGCCGGCGACCTCCTCGGCCCAGTCCATCGTGACCGGCGCTCCGCTGTTGACCACCACCACCGTGCGCGGGTTCACCGCGGCCACGGCGCGGATCAGCTGGTCCTGCTGACCCTGTAGCTCGAGCGAGGCGCGGTCCTCGCCCTCGGACTCGGTCTGGTTGTGCGTCCCCACGAAGACGATCGTTGCGTCCGCCCGTGCCGCCGCCTGGGTCGCTCGCTCGAGGGCGCCATCATGGGGCCTGAAGCGCGCGCCCAGGCAGACGCCGGCGACGGGCAGGCCGCCGTAGTCGATCCGATACTCGATGACGAGGCGAACCTCGTGGCCTGCGGTGAGCTTGAGGCTGGCCGTGATCTCGTCGGTCCCCAAGCTGAAGAACGACCCCCCCCATCGGTACGCTCTCGTTGTCGAGCAGGACCTCGTCGTCGATGAGGGCTCGGGCTAGGCCGATGGCGGTGAGCCCGAGTTCCCAGGTCCCGCTCTCGTCGGGGGTGAAGCTGGTCGTGACCCGGGCCGAGAACACCCCGACCCCGAGCGCGGGGTGGGGTGGGCCGGACCAGATGAGCCGAGTCTGGGGGAAGACCTCGTGGAAGACGGCCTCTCCGCTCAGATTCGTGCTGACGAAGTACTCGACCTCGACGCCCTCGACGCCCCCTTCGGTGCGGAGGCCCCCAGGTCCGAAGAAGGGGATCGGGCCGGGGATGATGCAGCCTGGCTCGTGGAGGATCTCGACACTTCCACAGCTCCCTGTGAGCGCCTCGAGGGGCGTTCGGACGTAGGGAGGGGTGACCTCCGCCGCTCCGCCTCCCTGCGGGCAGAGCCGTGCGGCGGTAGGCCCGATCAGGGCGAGCGTCTTGATGCTCGCCGGCTCGAGCGGGAGCACGCCTGTGTTCTTCAGCAGCACGATGCCCTCGCCAGCTGCGCGCCGGGCCAACTTGATGCGCTCGTCCATGACGGGGAGCTCTCGCTGGCTCTCCCCGGTGCGACCCATGAGCCGGAGCACTCGCTCCGCGGCCGCGTTGACGGCTTTCTGGCTGACTCGGCCCTCCTCGAGGGCCATGAGAAGATGTGCGCCCAGCCACTGGGGAGGCCCTGGCATCTCGAGGTCCAGCCCCGCCTCGACGGCCTCGGCGGAGTGGGTCCCCCAGTAGTCGGAGACCACCATGCCGCCGAAGCCCCACTCGCCCTTCAGGATCCCCAGGAGCAGGGGGGCGTTCTCGCTGCAGTAGGTCCCGCGGAAGCGGTTGTACGCGGCCATCACGGACCAGACCCCGGCGTCCGTGACGGCGGCCTCGAATGGGGGCAGGTAGATCTCGCGCAGGGCGCGCTCATCGACCTCGACGTCGATGGACATCCGCTCGGTCTCCTGGTCGTTGCAGACGAAGTGCTTGAGCGAGCAGGCGACCCCGGTGCTCTGGACGCCGCGGATATAGGCCACAGCCATCTCGGAGCTCAGGAGGGGGTCCTCGGAGAAGCACTCGAAGTTCCGCCCCCCGAGCGGGTGGCGGTGGACGTTGACGTTCGGGGCGAGCAGGATGCTCGCCTTCATGTCGTGCGCCTCGGCACCGAGGACCACCGCAACCTGCTCGACGAGATCCCGGTTCCAGCTGGCGGCCAGCGCGGTGGCCGAGGGCAGGCACATCGAGATGTCGCCCCAGCGGGCGCCCCGCACCCCGTTGGGGCCGTCGCTCGTCAAGAGCGGCTCGAGCCCCAGGCTCTCTACGCCCGAGGTCTCCCAGTAGGTGGTCCCTCCGGTGAGGGCTGCCTTCTCCCTGGCACTCAGCCCTGCGATCGAAACATAACCGGGCTGCTGCTCGGAGCTTGAACCTCTGCGATCTTCGTCGATCACCATCAGGATCCTTCCTCATCGATGAGTGGAGGGTCGGGGCGCGCTCGATCACAACTCCGTCGCCTCGTCGCAGAATAACGGCGATTCTGAGGCTCCCACGAGTCAAGGAGGCTGTCGTGGTGGTGGCTGCCGTGTGAGGGCTCGGCGAAGCCCGGAGCGCCGGACGCCGAACCGAACCCATCGGCTGCACCGCGACTCAGCCGGTGGGTTCGGAGATGGTCACCGCCAAGCTGGTGGTCCCGTCGCTCTCGATCGGGGTCAGGAGGGAGTCGAGGACGCTGCCGCCCCCGATCGCTTCTTTCGTCGGCTCGGGACCCGAGGGACGGTCATCCGCCGCCTCGGCGAGGCATCAGGCTCGACGGAGCTCGACCACGGGGATGACCCGGTCGGTCTTGGTCTGGTACTCGCCGAAGATAGGGAGCGCTTCGACCTGGCGGGCGTAGATCTCGTCGTGCTTGGCACCGGTGATCGGGGTGGCGATGGCGTCGAAGGTCTCAGTCCCGTACTCGACGATGACCCTGGGGTTTGCCACGAGGTTGTGATACCAGTCCGGGTGGCTCGGCGCACCGGCCTTGGACGCAAAGACGTAGAGGACGCCGTCTTCTCCGACCTGGCAGGCCATCGGGGTCGTTCGCTGCTTGCCCGTCTTGGCTCCGGTGGTGGTGAGGAGGACGAGCATCATCCCTCCGCCCACGACGCCGCCGTTGCTGCGGAACTCCTTGATCATCTTCGCGTTGTAATCGTCCATCTCCGCCACCACGCACCTCCAATGGTCCTGTCGACATCGAGCTGGCGTCGAGGGCTTCACGCTAGCGTCCGCGATCCACCAGAGGGCGTTTCGGTCATGTCGGGCTGCCGCTCCGTAGGTCAGGCCGGGAACTCGGAGATACTCAATCCGTGGCGGCAGACCTCAGGCGAGAACGCGTCGGCGGAAGTTCCGGAGGCCGAGTCCGAGAAAAGCTGCACAGAAACCGATCAGGACGGGATAGACGACGTAGAGATGCATGTGAGAGATGTCGGTGAACGCAGCCCGCATGCCCTCGTTGACGTAGATCAGCGGATTGATCAGCACGACCGTTTGGAGCCAGTGGAAGGGGCCGATCTTCACTGGGGCCAGGCGAGTCCACTGGTAGTAGGTCCCGCCGAGGAAGGTGATGGGGAGGATCACGAAGCCGAACATCAGGCCGATGTTGCGCGGCTCGAAACTGGTGCCGAGCACGAGGCCGAGGCTTCCCATGGCGATGCAGGCCAGTGGCACCACCGTGAGGATGACCAACCAATGGAAGGAGATCTGCGCTTCAACCCCCCTCGCGTGAACGACTGAGGCGATAGGCAGCACGATCACGGCTGAGATCACCCCCTGGGCGGAGCCGGAAAGGACCTTCGCAACGGCGACCAACCAGATTGGACAAGGCGCTTGGACCCGGTCTTCAATCTCACGGGTGAAGCCAAACTCTTGGGACATCTGAAGAGCGACAGACTGGACGCCTTGGAACATGATCGAGATTCCCACCACGCCAGCCACGAGCACGGTGGCGAAGGCCGACTCGGCGTGGGGACCGCCTTGGCTCCCGCCGATGGCCTGGCCGATCTTCGGGAAGACGAAGAGGAAGACAAAGCACAGCAGGAATGGCTGCACGAGCGTGCGGATGACGAACTCACCCAAGTTCTTCCGCAGGACGACGAGATCTCGTAGCAGGAGGGCCCCCAGGGCAGAGCGGCTGGCGGCGAAGGTCGAACGAGTCGGGTGAGCGACGATGATGGGTCGAGTCGGTTCACCGGAAGAGGGCATCGTCATCAGTCGCGCAGGTCCTTGCCGGTCAGGTTGATGAAGACGGTCTCGAGCGAGGGCTCGGCTATGGAGAGATCAGCGACCTCGTAACCGCCCTCTTCGGCTGCGGCCACCACCCGGCCGAGCAAGCGGTCGCCTCCTCGCACGTGAAGCTCGAGGCCAGTCTCAGTTGACCGCCACTTGGTGACGCTACCCAGACCCGACTCCAGCACCGCAGCGAGGCGGGTCTGATCTCCACTGGCTTTGACGTGGACGATCGTGTCGACGCCCACTGATCGCTTGAGGCCTGCCGGCGTGTCGAGGGCGAGGACAACGCCGTGATCCATGATGGCAACTCGGTTGCAGAGTTGATCGGCTTCTTCCATGTAGTGAGTGGTCAGGAGAATGGTCTGGCCTTCAGCATTCAACCCGCGCAAGATCTCCCACAACGCCAACCGGCCCTGAGGGTCGAGGCCGGCAGTCGGTTCGTCCATGAAGAGCACGGCGGGTCGGTGGAAGATGGATCGAGCCACCATGAGCCGTTGCGCCATACCCCCAGAAAGGGTATAGATCGAAGCCTTTGCCCACTTGGAGAGCTGAAAACGCTCCAAGAGCTCATCGGCAATCGCCCGGGACTCTGCGGCGCCAATTCCGAAGAGGCGGCCATGGAAGTAGAGGTTCTCCCACACGTTGAGCTGGCGGTCAAGCGTGTTGGTCTGCGAGACAACACCGATCACTTGCTTGGCGAGGGCCGGGTGGACGACCACGTCGACACCGGCCACGATTGCGGAACCCGAGGTTGGGATGACCCGGGTGGTGAGCATCCCTGCCGTAGTGGTCTTGCCGGCTCCGTTTGGCCCAAGGAGCCCGAAGATCTCCCCGCTCCTGACTGTGAGGTTCAGTTGATCGACGGCCTTGAAATCAGCCCCTCCGTAGACCTTGGTGAGGTCGTTGGTGACGATGATTGGATCGGCGGCATCGTCAATGCCGCCATGATTGGTCGCTTGGCCTTGGAGCGTCATTAGTCTCCTGGGTAACCTACTAGCCGGCGTCTGTCGTTCGTCAACGGCTGCCTCAGTTTGCGGCTGCGACGTAGTGATCTGGACGTTCAGTTCCTGGCCGCGAAGCCGTGAAGTCGGATGACCGCCTCTCCGCCGCTGCCACCTCTTGAGAAGGGTGCTCGGCCTCAAGATCCGCTTTTCAGGGCGGCGCCGCGCCGACCGTAGAGGGTGTCGAGAAGGTGCTGGGTCAGGTCTCGGATCCTTATGCACCCCAGCGAGGGCTTGAGGTGGTGGTCGATCACGCTCCGGTGACCGTTCAGGGGGGTGGGGGAGCACCAGCGGCCGCTCTGGAACTGCATCCACTCGACGAGCAGCTCGTCGACGTTGCCCGTGATCCTCCGACCTGCGATTCGACTGAGGCGAGGATCTTGTTCGCCTTGGCCTGGGCAGCGGTCCTGTTCATCGCCTCGACGGTCAGGGCGCCCGGTCGCTGCTTCCCCGTCATCGGGTCTGGGGGTAGCGAGTAGCGGAAGAGCCACTTCCCACTCCCCTCCGCCCTCGAATACCCGCCGGAATCCTTCGATGCGGTGGTTATCGAGTTCGGGATCTTCCTCCCGCCCAACTGGGCTGGTGCCACGACATCCCCAAGCAGGTCGATTCGCTGTACCCCTGAACTGTACGAGGCCCGATTCAGCCCCCGGTCTCTCAGGAAGTAGCCTCGAAGCCAGGAGGCCAGCGCCGACATCGGCACTTAGTCAGGTATTGGCCCCCTTCCGCTCCCGTAGCTCAGGGGATAGAGCGTCGGTTTCCTAAACCGTGCGTCGCAGGTTCGAATCCTGCCGGGGGCACTCTGGGGTCTTGACCAATCGGTCAGATCTGTCGAGGTGGGTGAGTTAGCGATCTTTGGCGTCGGTCATCTGCCGCTGGATCTCTTTCAACTCTGAGCCAAGTGCTAGTTGTCCGGCGATGCCGCTCGAGCCGAGTGATCCTCTCTTCGTGGGCACGAATCTAACGCCCCCCGGGCATCCTCGTCGGCCGGAACCGATCTGGCCCCGCTGGTTAGGCCCCCCTATCAGCGGGGTCAGATCACCATGGAACGTCAATTCCAATCCCGGCTAACGACTAGGCAACCGGCTCACTCGTGCCGGACGGGATGGCCCCGTTCGGTAGCCGATGCGGTCGCCCCGAGGGCTCGGCGGAGCCGCTCGATGCCGATCAGCCATTCCTCCAAGTGGTTCCAAGTCAATCCTGCCGG